>JAVEZD010000005.1:38175-46946 GCA_034003165.1 Bacteroidales bacterium
TCTTCCATTCCTCCATCTCTGCACTGCTGAAAGGAGAGGCTTCGGGAAAATTCTCAGGCGAGATCATGTAAACAAAAGGATGAAGGTTAAATATAGAAAGGGAGTTAAAACGGTTTTCAACCATCATATCGAGAAAAGCCTCCCAGTATTTAAGATCCCTCACGGTCTCGTAGTGCTGGTCAAGAGCAGAACTTGGCCTGTATGAATACCATGGAGTATTGTGCTTTATCGCCCTGAGCGGGAAATGGGGACTTTCGCCTGCCGGCTTTATCCTGTTAAGCTTTATTCCGTTCCTCACGCTTTCACAAAGTGACAAGGCTCCGTAAATCATTCCTCTTTCATCGCCCCCGGATATGATTATACTTTTCCCCTTTCTTGTAAGTTCCCAGGCTTCGTCACCGAGATCCGTTGAGTCAACATCCAGCCTGATTACAGTCATACCACGACGATAAGCATCACCCGCAACATACCCCTTCTCAGAGAGGGCACTCTTAAGCTTTCCGGCTGCATATGAAGCCCTCGGCATCGATTTGTCATATTCGATAAATATATCCTGTGAAAAGACTTTGCCAGATGAAAAGACAAAGACCAGCAACAAAACAGTCAGAATTTTTCTCATATCAAAGGTGTGTTTTTTAAGTTTCAGGATAAAGGCCTTTTTTAGTGTTCCTCATGACACAATTCAACCTTAAATATAATCAATAGCTGCAAACAGGTAATAAAGGAACCTGAGAGATTCTGATTTTAACAAAAAGGGATACTCCGTTTTTAAGGAATTTTTATATTTGAAGAATAACCAAAATCCTGATGATATGAATACGAAATTATTGATCCTTTTATCAGTAATCCTTATGCTGGCATCCTGCAGGGGAGGTTTGAAAAAGAAAGACGCCGGTGAGGACAATTCGGTCAGACAACTGGAGATAACAGAGCTTTGGAGAAGCGACACTTCACTGATGACGCCGGAATCAGTTATCTATGACGGGAAGCGTGATATCTTTTATATTACCAACATGAATATGGAGCCAAGGCTGAAAGACGGCAATGGGTTTATATCTAAGATGGACAAGGTCGGAAACATAAATGATCTCCGGTGGATAGAGGGATTAAGTTCTCCAAAGGGGATGGCCATAACAGGCGATACACTGTTTGCCGCCGATGTCGATGAACTGGTTATTATGGATATTAACAAAGGAGAAATCATTGAAAAGATTCCAATTGAAGGGGCCATGATGCTTAACGACATAAGCTCCGACAGTGTGGGAAACCTGTATATTTCAGATACTGATGCAAATAAGATCTATAAGTATTCAGAGGGACGCATCACCGACTGGCTCACTGAAGGACTCAACGGCCCTAACGGACTGCTTCTCGACGGCAACAGGCTGCTTGTGGCATCACAGGGGAGCAACGATTTTGCCTCAGTTGACCTTGCAACAAAATCAAGAACCTTGCTTACAGAAGAGATAACTCACGGAGACGGTATCGCCTACACAGGAATCCCCGGGCACTTCATAGTCACCGACTGGAACGGAGAGGTTTTTCTTATAAATCCAGACAACTCAAAAAGATCGCTTCTCAAAACAAGCGACAAAGGGATTAACAGCGCAGATGTGGAGATGGTTCCCGAACTGAATCTCCTTCTCGTACCTACTTTCTACAGGAACTGTGTGGTGGCATATTTCCTGCAGTACAAAAAAGTGGCAGTAGAAGCTGCAGAGGAGGTGACAGAAGGGGAATAGTATTAAGAAGTTTAATACTAGCCTCCGTATATTACTTCAGGTACTTTTTGCCGGAAGAATAATTCTGAATACAAAGACCAGCAGTATATCCGCCTGACAGCTATTACAGGATTAGTATTAAGAGAATATATCCCTGTCCTTTTTTTTGAGTTACTATCTGATTATATTTAGCACCGGCTTTTATTGGGGTCAGCATTTGCTTTTTCGACCCTTAATGATTGTTAATTTAACGGGAATTCCTTTTTTACTATGATATTAACAAACCCTATATGCTTTATCTTCTGTTATTATTAGCCGGCTTCTTCCCTCTGATCTACGGAGCCGACCTTCTGGTTGACAATGCCTCATCGCTGGCAAAAAGGCTTAACATACCAAATATTGTAATAGGTCTGACAATAGTCGGATTTGGAACATCTTCACCTGAGATGGTTGTAAACATCTTTGCATCGTTTGAGAAAAGCTCTGACCTTGTTCTTGGAAATATTATAGGGAGTAACCTCTTCAACACACTGACAATACTTGGTATCACGGCCGTGATCTTTCCCATCATGGTCAGGAAGAATACAACATGGACCGAAATCCCATTAAGTCTTCTGGCTGCCGTAGTAGTTGCACTTATGGCCAACGATATCCTGATTGACGGGTCGGGCAGCTCGGTGGTTACCAGGACTGAAGGCTTTATCCTGCTGTTGTTTTTTGCTATTTTTCTCGCATACAACATACATCTCACACTGTCTGAAGGATATACAGGAGATGTTGAAGTTACTGACAAACCGGTTCCCAGGGCTCTTTTAATACTCTTTGCCGGATTGCTGATGCTTATCCTGGGAGGAAGGCTGATAGTTTTTTCAGCTATTAAGGTTGCATCACTTATTGGCCTGTCTGAAAGAGTCATCGCCCTTACTGTAGTATCGGTCGGCACGTCCCTCCCCGAACTGGTCACTTCAGTTGTTGCGGCACGTAAGAAAAACACTGATATTGCTATCGGCAATGTTATAGGTTCTAATATTTACAATATTTTCCTGGTTCTGGGGCTGAGTGCAGTAGTCAATCCGGTGAGGGTCCAGCCAATGGCCAATCTAGATCTCCTTCTCAATGTGGCTGCAAGTCTGATGTTGTTTATTTTTGTGTTTACAGGCAGGGAAAGAAAGATTCACCGGCCTGAAGGTATAGTATTCCTTATTATCTATACAGCATATGTGACCTATCTGGTTATTAATTAGCTATAAATATGACAGTATGAGTTTTACAAAAAAAATATAAGTCTGACAGGAGCTGTTTTATTCCCGGTCTGATATAGTAACATTTAAAATAATATAAGATGAAACCCACATGTTTTGCAAACACAAACACTTTTAAAGATAATTTTGTAAAACATGTGCGGTTCCATCATACCATTAAAATCAATATTATATAATGATGAAATCATCAGGAATTATAAAAATCTCAATCCTAACCTGTGTAGTTCTCTCACTTGCATGGTTTAATTCATTAGCCCAGGTTAACCCAGGCAATAACTCCGGGACCAGGGTCGGTGTTCTGCTCGTTGATACTGAACGACAGCCGGGAAAGATTAGTGAATCTGTTTACGGTCATTTCCTCGAACACATCAACCATTCGGTCGTCGATGGGTTGTATGCCGAACAGGTAAGGGGCCAGGGCTTTGAAGGCGATGACTTTGCCACATACTGGGAGCCGCTCGGACAGGGCGATCTGGTCTCCATAACAGGCGATGATCCGGGAAACGGGGAGAAATGCCTTCAGTTGAAACCAGGTAAAGGCAGGTCTGCAGTAAGCCAGGGGCGATTCTTTTTTGAACCCGGGAATGAATATCTCGGATCACTGTTTACCCGGAGTACTGATGGTTCAGTAAGGGTTGTGGTCAGAATTCTGGATGGTTCGGGAAAACTGGTAAAACAGCTTTCACCAGCCCGCCCGGGGAAGTCGTGGCAGAAAGCTGAATTCTCCTTCACTGTTGCAGAAAGCATGTCCGACGCGAAGATTGAGATCGAGGCAAAGGGAAATGGCACTCTTCATGTTGATTTTATTTCTGTTATGAATGCTGAGACAAAGGCTACAGGGCCCTTCCGTCCTGATCTTCTCAAGGCTCTCGGCGATCTCCGGGCTCCCTTCATCAGGTGGCCCGGTGGCTCTTATGCCACCATCTACAAATGGAAAGAGGGAATAGGTCCCAGGGAATCACGGATATATAATCCCAATACCTTCTGGGGAAATTATTCAGATTACTATGGTTTCGGAACTGATGAGTTTATGAGTCTTTGCAGGCAGATGGGTTCCGAACCACTCATTGTCCTTCCGGCTACAGGAACCAGTGCAGAAGAGGTTAAATATGCCATCGACTGGGTTCATTACCTTAATGACGGACCCGAAACGGAATGGGGAAAGCTAAGAGCTGCAAACGGTCATCCCGAACCTTACGGTGTCAGGTATTTTCAGATCGACAACGAGCCAATGAATAATGGTTTCACTCCCGACTCATACGCAGAAATTGTAAATGTATTTGGGTCTGCCATACGGTCAATCGACCCTTCGCTTAAAATCGTAGCCTGCGGGCAGAAGAGATCAAACGATCTTAACTGGAGCCAGAAAGTGATTGAGATTGCCGGCGGGAACTTCGATATTCTGGGATGCCATAATTATGAATATGAGCCTGAAAACTATCAGAGTGGAATAACAAGGATAGGCGATTATCTTGAAGAACTGATTTTCTACATAAGCAGATCGAAATATCCTGATATAAAACCAGCAGTACTTGAATGGGGACTTTGCCGCTCCTATGACTGGAAGGCAGGGCTCCATGCCGCCGGCAGCCTTATGTTGTACGAGAGACTTGGAGATGATATTGAAATGACATGTCCTGCCCTTCTTATGCGAAACACCACAGATGATCCCACATGGACCGCCTTCATTTATCATGATCATGTTTCATGGTTTCCGGGGGCTGGCTATGTAATTGAGAAACTGTTCCGTGAGAACTACGCTCCAAACCTTCTGGCAACTGCAAGCGGAACCTTCAGTGATATACCCGACCGTAGTGTCTTTTTTGACGAGATATCGCAGATGAAGCCTGAAGACTGGCAGCCCGGGACTATGGATGCAGTAGCAACCATGACCGAAGACAAAAAATGGATTATAATCAAAGCGGTTAACTACGAAGGAAAAAGCAATACTCTCCTTGCAGAAATTAGAGGAGCCACAGTCGATAAAAACACACAGGCATCAATTTATACAGTCAGTGCAGATATAACAGCCAGTGCCTCCATTGAAGTTCCGGATGCAATAAAGGTTATCGAAAAGAAGATCGTTTGTGGTGAAAATATAGAACTGGCAATGGAACCTTACAGTGTAGCGGTGCTTAAGATCAGAACGACTGAGAAATAACCAGACTGTATGCTTTAAAGTGAGTATGTCTCTTTGCTCCGGAACCGAAGCCGGGTGAAAGGGAAATATCATGTAAGCAATTTAAATCATGACCTCCGGGAGTAGTTAAAGGAATACCTTAAATACAAATCTGCAGGGATGAGCGGTTATATTAAGAAGCTTATATCTGAAGGTGAGAGTCTGCATCTCGACTTCAAATACTGCATCTCCGACAGCAGGAAGATTGCCAGGACGCTGGCTGCCTTTGCCAATACTGAAGGAGGCGTAATACTCATCGGAGTAAGGGATAACGGGTCGATAGCAGGGATAAGGTCGGATGAGGAGATCTACATGGTCGAAACAGCTGTCCACCTCTTCTGTAGTCCTGAAATTAAATACACCATCAGGCAACATGATTATGCCGGGAAAACGCTTGTGGAGGTACAAGTTGAAGAGGGCAGCGAAAAACCATACAGGGTCAGGGACGAAAAAGGGAAATGGCTGGCCTACTTCAGGCACGAAGATCAGAACCTTCTTGCCAACAGGGTCATACTACAGATTTGGAAAAAAGAGAAGAAGAAAACAGGGGTGCTTGTTAAATTCGGCAAGGCTGAAAAGATACTTTTCGGTCAGCTTACCGAAAACAATCATATAACTCTTCAGGAATTCAGGAGACTTGCAGGTATCTCGCCCTGGAGAGCGGAGTCGATCCTGGCCAACCTTGCAATACTTAAGATCATCTCTGTCATACCATCCGAAAAAGGTTTCAGTTATGAACTGAACCACGATGCCCTTCGCGATCTTGAAGAATCCTATTCTGCCCTATGAAAATTACCATGCATAATTATCTGTTCAGAAAGAGCCTGTGAATAAAACATTATTTTATTCGGTGGCACATACTTCCCCGAACTGAAAATTTTTCTAATATTGAGGTCCTTAATTGTTACTTTTTCCTTTTTGTTATGGATGATATAGCCCGCAAGGGATTTGATAATGAGATATACCTCAGGGAACAGACCGCTGCCATCCTTGAAAGGGTTAACCGCTTCAACCACAAACTATACCTTGAGTTCGGAGGCAAGATACTTTACGATTACCACGCCTCAAGGGTATTGCCGGGTTTTGATCCGAATGTAAAGATGAGGCTGCTTCAGATGCTTAAGGATAAAATAGATGTTATCCTTTGTATCCACGCCGGAGCCATTGAAAGGAAAAAGATAAGGGCCGACTTTGGCATCACCTACGATGCCGATGCACTGAAAACAATTGATGACTTCAGGGAATGGGGAATTGATGTGACTGCCGTGGTAATAACCAGGTACGAGAATCAGACACCTGCCAGGGTCTTCAGAAACAAGCTTGAGATGCGCGGCGTTAAGGTCTATCTGCATTATCCGACAGAAGGATATCCTACCGATGTGGATCTGATTGTCAGTGACCAGGGTTATGGAAGAAATGAATATGTAAAGACAACAAAGCCTATTGTCATCGTCACCGGTCCCGGACCCGGAAGCGGAAAGCTTGCAACCTGCCTTTGTAACCTTTACCATGAACGTAACCAGGGAGTAAGAGCAGGCTATGCTAAATTCGAGACTTTCCCGATATGGGACCTCCCTGTTGACCACATGGTTAACCTGGCATATGAAGCAGCTACCATCGACCTTGAAGACAGGGTACTTATAGACGAGCATCACCTGAAAGCTTATAATGTAAGAACTGTTAACTATAACCGCGACATCGAAGCCTTTCATCTCCTTAAGAGAATCATTGAGAAGATCACCGGAGGTGAATCAATGTACCAGTCCCCAACCGACATGGGAGTAAACCGTGCAAGTGCAGGTATAATCAACGACGCCATCATATCGGAGGCCTCATACCAGGAGATCATCAGAAGGTATTTCAGGTGTTCGGTAGAGTATGCCATGGGACTTGCCGACAAAGACTCGCTCGCAAGGATAGAGAAGATAATGAAAAACGTCGGAGCCCGGCCCGAGGATCGTAAGGTTGTTAAGCCGGCAAGAAAAGCAGCCGGTGAAGCCGAGAAGACAGGTAAGGGCAATGCCGGGTTCTTCTGCGGTGCAGCCATAGAACTACCCGACGGGACAATAATAACAGGCAAGAATTCACATCTTCTGCACGCATCATCAAGTCTTGTCCTGAATGCGGCAAAGTACCTTGCCGGTCTGCCCGACAAACTCTACCTGCTGCCTGAAAACATAATAGATTCGGTGACCCATCTCAAGAAGAATATTCTCGACGGGAAAATGGTCAGCCTCGATGTTGATGAAACCCTGATAGTTCTCGGGATAAGCGCTCTGTCAAACCCAGCCGCCAAGATGGCTCTTGAAAACCTTAAACTGTTCCGCGACTGTGAGGTTCACCTTACACATATACCCACTCCCGGTGATGAGGCAGGCTGGAGAAAGCTTAAGGTTAACCTGACCTGCGATCCGGAGTACTCCAGCAAAAGCCTTTTCATAAGCTGACAGGATTTTTCATCCAACGACTTTATTTCCTGATACATATCCCTGTCTGACAGACATTAAATCCTTCCGGTACAGCCCGGGGGGAAAGTGTTTCTTTTTCAGACAGCCCGCATTAATAGCTCTGCCTGTCATTTTTGGCCCGATCATTGCAGGTTTGTTTCCCGGGAAATTATTAAATAATGTTAAATATCACTTTATTTCATTTTTAAAAAATTATCCTATATTTATGCGTTTTAAATGAAAATCTGATTACTAACCAAATAAAAGTTACAAAAAATGAATATCAGAAAGACAGAAAAAGTTGCCGGGATTATTATCCTTTTTCTTTTAATAAGTGCAAGTCTAGTTGCACAGGAGAGAGCTGATGTTATTAAGGCTTATAATGAAGGAGCCAAGGCAGTACAGACCGATGTAGAGGCTGCCATAAACGCTTTTGAGAACGCCATCACACTTGCCGGCCAGGTTGGTGAGACTGCCGACGATCTCAAGCAAAAAGCTGCTCAGGTACTTCCGGGCCTTTATGTAAAAGCTGCTCTCAATGCTGTTAATGAGAAGAAACCGGCTCCTGAAATCATATCTGCCGCAAAAAAAGCAGCTGCTGCCTCTGAAAAATATAACAGTGCATCAAACAAGGAAAATGCCGGGAAGCTTCTTCTTCAGGGCTACCTGACTATGGCTTCGGAGTATTTTGCCAAAGAGGATTTTGATAATGCTGTTGCCTCCTTTGACAGCCTGCTTACAGTAAATCCCGATTATCTGCCTGCCATATATAATAAAGCCCTCATCTACAGAAGGCAGAACAACGCGGTTGCCTTTGAAGAAACCATTGATCTCTATCTTGGCAAACTTGAGACCGGGAAGGATGATCAGCTTAAGACCCAGGCCTCAACCCTGGCCCTTGAGTATTTCCGCGCAGCAGGTTCACAGGCAAACCAGGCTGAGAACCTCGATGAGGCAATGACACTCCTCAACAAAGCTGCCAAATACGGTGAGGACAAAGACCTGTACTACTTCTTTGCCGACGTGTACAACAAGCAGAAGAACTTTAATGCAGGTATTGAGAATGCTAACAAAGGACTGGCCCTTGAGACCGGAGATGCTGAAGCAAAAGCCAAATTCTACTATCAGCTTGCCGTTGCGCAGGCTGGCAAGGGTGACACCT
>JAVEZD010000006.1:0-4338 GCA_034003165.1 Bacteroidales bacterium
GAGTAACCGGCTTGGCAAGAGGAACCTGTTCTTTCTCCTTGGTTATCCTCTTTCTTTTTTTCTTTCTCCTGAAGTCGGAATCACCGTCAGGTTTTGTTTGCTGATATTGAGTACCCTTTTTCTTCTCTTCAACGGGAAGATTTATTTTTCCGACAACTGTGGGGCCCGATAGTTTCCTGACTTCAGTCTTGAAGATAGGCTTTTCCTTAGGCTCAGCGGCTTGTTCTTCCTCTGCTTCACTTGCTGGAGGAAGGACTTGTTCCTTAACTTTTTCTTCCGGCTCAGGTGTTGCTTGTTTTTCTTCTGCAGGGGTTTCACCACTAACAGTTTCAGCCTTTTCTTCCACTGCCTTTTTTTCCACTGCTTTTTCTTCCACTGCCTTTTCTTTGGCAGGCTTATCAACAGGTTTGGCTGCGTGAGCTTCTTCTCTCCTGGCTGATTTTGTATCGAGTGACCCGAGATCAATTTTACCCACAATATGGATGTCGATACCCGGTCTTGAGCCTGATTCTGATTCAGTGGTTTCGGAAACAGGTTGTTCCTTTTTGTCTTCCGTGTCTTTTGTTTGTTTCACCTGAGCCTTTTCAGCAGAAAGGTCTTCCTTTGAAGGGGCTTCTGGACCTTCAGCCGTGCGTTCCGTCTTTTCAGCCTTTGGCTTGAGTGTTTTCTCAAGATCGATTTTTCCGACCAGCCTGATATCGGGCTTTTTTATTTCAGTACGGATGTCAACAACCTTCTGGTTGGCAGAAGAGTCTTTTATTAAGATCTCTTCTTCCTTTTCGGCTTCTTCAGTTTCCGATTTTTCCGAGACATCATCGATTGATACACTCTCTTTCTTGCGGTGCAGGTCTTTGAGAATGAGTTTTTCAGATTCCTTTTTAACATTCAGATCTGAACTGTATTCTTTGAGAAGCAGGAGATATGCTTCATGCGGGAGTTTTGTATTCGGATTAGGATCAAGATCAAATCCCTTCTTATGAAGGAACTCCACAATAGTGGATATTCCCACGTTGAATTCACGGGCTGCTTTACTTAATCTCGTTGCCTTAATGTCATCTGTCATAGATCTGCCTTGCCTTTATAAAATCCTGAAAAAATCACTTTTGTTTATCCGTAGGCAATGTTCTATTCAAACTCTGCCTTTAAAATGTTTACAACTTCTTTTACTGTCTCCTCTTCGAGGTCAGTCCTTTTTACCAGGTCACTTATAGAGAGGTTAAGAACGCTTCTGGCTGTATCGCAACCAATAGCCTTGAGCTCTTCGATGATCCAGTCTTCAATCTCATCACTGAATTCCTCGAGGTTGACATCTTCTTCATCTTCTCCACCCGGCTCCCTGTAGACATCTATCTCGTATCCGGTAAGCTGGCTGGCCAGCTTGATGTTTAGTCCTCCCTTACCGATAGCCAGTGATACCTCGTTGGGTTTGAGATAGATCTCGGCTCTTTTGCTCTCCTCATCAAGCCTTATGGAGGTTATCTTGGCCGGACTGAGTGCACGCTGAATGAAAAGCTGGTTGTTTGAAGTAAAGTTAATTACATCAATGTTTTCATTTCTCAGTTCCCTGACAATCCCATGTATCCTCGATCCCTTCATACCTACGCAGGCACCGACAGGATCGATTCTCTCATCGTATGACTCCACAGCAACCTTAGCCCTTTCTCCGGGTACCCTTACTATCTTTTTTATTGTTATGAGCCCGTCAAAAATCTCGGGAACCTCAAGTTCAAACAGCCTTTCCAGAAAAACGGGAGAGGTACGGCTGAGGATTATGAAGGGAGTGTTGTTACGCATCTCTACCTTTATAACCACTGCCCTTATTGAGTCTCCTTTCCTGAAATGATCAGATGGAATCTGTTCGCTCTTTGGAATGATAAGTTCATTTCCGTCATCATCAAGAACCAGAATCTCTCTTTTCCAGATCTGGTATACTTCGCCGGTAACAATCTCTCCAATCCTGTCCTTGTATTTTATATAAATGTTGTTTTTCTCAAGATCCAGGATCCGGGCAGTAAGGTTCTGCCTGAGCGAGAGGATGGCTCTTCGGCCGAAATCAAGAAACTTAACTTCGTCGGATACTTCCTCTCCAACCTCGTAGTCTTCATCAATCTTCTTGGCTTCGGAGATCGGTATCTGGGTGATGGGATCGGTCAGCTCGCTATCTTCAACAACAACTCTGTTTCTCCATATTTCAAAGTCTCCCTTGTCGATATTCACAATAATGTCAAAGTTGTCAGCTGAACCATACTTCTTTGCCAGCATGCTCCTGAATACATCCTCCAGAACGCTCATCATCGTCGGTCGGTCTATATTCTTCAGCTCCTTGAATTCCGAAAAGGTGTCGATCAAATTAACATTTTCCATCTGGTATATGCCTTGTTATATTTTATTTATTGAAATTACTGCCTGTGCAGATTTTACCTGCTCAAAGTTGAACGAGATATCCCTGGTCTCTTTCTGCCGTCCTTTGACCCTGAACTCAACTTCAAGCTCAAAGCCTCCGTCAGTGACGTTTTTAAGAAGCCCGGTGTAATTTTCCCCTTCATTATCAGTTACTTTTATTTTCTTCCCTTCATTCTTAAGGTACTGTTCAATAACAACAAAGGGAGTCTCAGCACCGGGAGAGGATACCTGAAGTTCATAATCCTCAACATCCCTGTCGAAGCAACTCCCGATGTGGCGGTGAATAGCCGCACAATCGTCGATGGTAATCCCTTCATTACGGTCGGCATGAACAGTGATCCTGTTCGAGCTGCTTACCTTGACAGCCACAAGGAACATGCCGCTTCCCGCTATGAAATCCCTTACCACCTTTTCTATGTTGCTCTTATTCATCATGTTTGTAAACCGATAATAAAATAGGGGACTCTGGTCCCCTAGGTCTCAACTCACCCCTCAATTCGGTTGCAAATATAAATAAAAATTTGTAAATACCAAACCTTATGATGATTAAAATGATTAATGATTAGGTAAATATAGCCTGCTACCCTACCTGAAATAATAATTCCTTGATACCTTTGTCGCAAGGCCACGGCTTAAGACCGTAAACATTTACAGTAATGAGTGATATAAGTGAGTTCTATACAGAAGAGGAAAGGCAGCAGCTTTCGGAATGCACCCTTTGTCCCAGGGAATGCCGGGTAAACAGATTTAAGGCTGGTACCGGATACTGTGGAGCTGATGCCGGAATGAACATAGCCTCAGTCTGTGTCCACAAAGGTGAAGAACCTCCGGTTAGCGGTCCCGACGGAATATGCAACATTTTCTTTTCAGGGTGCAACCTGGGATGTCTGTATTGTCAGAATCATGAGATCAGCAGACCGGTTAGTGACTTCAGGCCTTTTCGTATAAGTGATTTCACCGGCATTCTTGAGACCATAACCAGCTACCTCGACTCAGGGATCAGGGCCGTGGGTTTTGTTTCTCCATCTCATGTAGTACCTCAGGTAAAGGCAATAATCCGGGGTCTCAGAAGTATGGGATATAAACCGGTAACGGTATACAATACAAATGGTTATGATAAAAGGGAGACCATCAGGAGCCTCAACGGGCTAATAGATGTCTTTCTTCCTGATTACAAATATGTTACACCATCGGTTGCCTCTGCGTTGTCAGGAGCTCAGGATTATCCACCGGTAGTCCTTGAGGCGTTGAAAGAGATGTACTACCAGAAAGGCTCCGTCCTTTCTGCTGACAGTGAGGGTAGGGCAGAGAACGGACTGCTTATTAGGCACCTGGTTCTTCCGGGTTATGCAGGTGAAAGTCGTGAAGTACTCAGATCGATAGCATCTGAACTTTCAACCGGTGTGCACATTTCACTTATGTCACAGTACCATCCTACTCCTCTGGTAAAGTCGCATTCAGAACTCGGACGGACAATTTATGCGTCAGAATATGAACAGGTAACTGATGCAATGGAAGCCCTTGGTTTCAGGAACGGGTGGACACAGGATCTTGAAAGCTACAGGAGCTACAGGCCCGATTTCAGCAGGGAACATCCCTTTGAGTGACAGCAGACTCTGCGCACAGGCAGATGGATGAAAGGTTCTGACTGTTTTACATGAATTTCTCACGTTTCTGAAGGAAGAAAAGGGCAGTGAGCAGGCATAGCAGAGTGCCGCTTATCTGTATTATCCTGTTCCTGATGGTTATGATAGCCCATGTTGTCTCATTTACATCATAGGGGGTATTAAAAGGATTGAGAAAGATGTTCCATTGGCTTTTTCTTAGCGGATCACTGAGTATCATAAAGAAGAACCCGAATATTATCATCACCACGGCAGTGCCGTTCCCGTTACGGATAACAGTAGAAAGCATGAATGCCATCATGCCAAGGAA
>JAVEZD010000006.1:4438-27329 GCA_034003165.1 Bacteroidales bacterium
GCTCCTTCGCAAGGCGATTCTTCCGAGATAACCCTTACTCTTACCATGTCTCCAACCGACATATGATGGACTACAAGATGATTTTCGACGAGAGCCTGGAATTCGTCGGCCCTGACAGAGAACTGCCATACATGACCTTCGGCCTCTTTTGTCATGTCAATAGGTTTCCCGAGATACTTAAGCTTCCCTTTATTAAGTACAGCCACCTTGTTGCATGAACTTGATATATCTTCGATGATATGCGTTGAAAAGATAACAATCCTTTCACGGCTAAGCTCCACAAGCAGGTTCCTGAACCTTATTCTTTCCCTTGGATCGAGTCCGGCTGTTGGTTCATCAACAACAAGAATCCTGGGCAGGTGAAGCAGAATCTGGGCTATCCCTATCCTTTGTTTCATCCCTCCTGAGTAGGATTCGATTTTGCGGTGTCTGTGTTCTGTCATATGTACTGCTTCGAGAACATAGCTAACCCTCTCTTCCCTTATTCCTGCATCAGTAATATTTTTAAGCATTCCCTGGTAATGGAGGTATTCATGAGCAGTCATGTTTTCATATGTTCCGAATTCCTGAGGCAGGTAGCCGATGAGGCCCTGAAGCTCTTCTCTCTTAGTGGCTGTATCAATGCCGTTTATCCATACTTTCCCGTAACTCTGCTCCAGGATGCCGCAGATAATTCTCATCAGTGTTGTCTTCCCGGCCCCGTTTGGACCGAGCAACCCGAACATTCCGCTGCCTATTTCTATTGATACGCAGCTTAATGCCTTGAAGGGTTTTTTTGGTTTCCCTATCAGGGGAACTGCTTCAACAATTTTATATACCGTCTTGCGCAGTCTTCTGAATCTTCCTTCCAGCCTGTAAATATCGGTGTTTTCTTCACTGAGCTTTTGACCCGTCCTATAGATAAACAACGCCGTGAACCAGATAACTGCAATGATGATGACAACAGCCTTGTTGGTCCACAGAATCCAGAACCATACAAGGTTTAGAAGAGGGATGAGCCAGAAAACGGTAAAACCTGCAACATTAGTCAGCCTTCTTTTTATGGTTTTTTCTCTTCCCCAGCCCATATTAACTATAAGTTTTCTCAATGACGACCAAAGTGTCATTATGAAGAACCAGATTGTCACACTGAAGAAAAAAATCCAGAACCCCTTGTCAAGATAGAAGTATGTGAAATAGATAAGAAAGGCAAGCAATGGCAACTGCCATGCCATCCCCTGAAGGTCTTTAAGTGAGTTGAATGAAGGTTCGAGACCGAGCCTTTCCCTGATCCTTTTGCCTGCCTTCCATTCACGTTTCCAGCGGCTATCGCGGTCGTAGATCTTGACCAGGCTCTGGATCCTTATGAATAGGGGTATATCTTCCGGAATTACAGTTTCGCGGGCTTTTCGCAGACTGTTCATTATGAACCATGTGGCAGCCGGTACAATGATGAGGGCCAGGATGGTGGTTATAAGCTTCCATACAAACCGTTCAACATTGGTGTAGATGATGAAGATTAGTAAAGCCAAAAGAACTATCTGTGCTGCCTTGTTCTTCCAGTTGAGGCCATTGAACCACTCAAGCGCGTTTTCAAGTCCCGAATAGAAGGTAGGTATGAAAACAAGTGTAAGAAGTGTACTCAGGGCAAGTCCGCCAATAACTGTTATTGCAAAAGCCGAGCCTATCGCTGACACATATTCTGCCTGTCCCATCGCCAGAGGGAACATGGCAATGATGGTCGTAGCGGCTGTTATCATTATTGGTCTCAGTCTTGCCATACCTGCAGTCATCAGGGCTCTTTGTCTCCTGTAGCCTCTTTTTCTCAGTATGTTTGTATAGTCGATCAGGATGATTCCGTTATTGACCACTATGCCAAGAAGTATCAGGAACCCTGTAAGGGTATTGGCATTAAGGATGGAGTTGCCTGTAAGTATCAGGGCAATAAGGGAGCCGAGGGCAGCAAGGGGTATGCTGAACATAAGAACCACCGGTGTGGCCAGCGATTCAAATACCGAAGCCAGGATCATGTAGATAAGAAGGAAGGAGATCCCTATCATATAGTAAAAATCCTTCAGTTCATTCTCATCATGGATCACTTCCACGCCTATCCCTGTTGGAATATTGATCCCGGCCACTACCGATTCGAGTTCAAGCCTTGCTCCTTCAAGAAGTTCCCTTGAACTCTGAATCTCCCTGGTGAAGTTATAGGTGACTGTGATTCTTTTTTCCTGATTCTCGCGATGGATATTCCCCATTCCGTAGGTAAGGATGATATCTGAGATTTCACTCAGATCCATTATGGCCCCCGTGCTTCCCCTAACCTCCAGATTCCTGAGGTCAGCAAGGCTTTTATCCTTTATCATGCTGTCGTCACCAGCGTATTTTATTACGATGTCATAGCTTTCATCGCCGTCTCTGAAGGTTGCCCCCGATGAATATTCCCTGCTGAAGGAAGCCAGAGCGGCAGCCAGGTCGGCCATGGTGATGTTGTTCCTCCCAAGAAGGTCCATGTTGAAAAACAGGTTTACCTCCGGTCTGTCATCCCTGACATTCAGATTGGTGTTCTGGATTGTCGATAGTTGTGAAATATTTGATTCTATATCCGCGGCAAGATTCTTCATCTGCCCGAAGTCCTGGCCCTTGATGACTACGCTTTCCCTTTTCGATCCTATCCCGAGAAGATTCATGAAGTCGGACCCGGGGTTATTTGTTTCGCCTGCTCCGCCTTCTCCGGAGTAGCCTCCACTCGTATTGAGCTCGTCCATATTTATTTCGGCCGACGATACCTGACGGCTTTTATTGAGGATATCATTTTTTATTTCAGGAAGGGAACGTTTGCTTTGTTTGTCCCATTCCTCAGGCAGGGTAACGGTAATGACAGCCCTGTCTTCCTCAATACGGCTTATTATGTCTTCCTTCTCAGGCAGGTCTGCCAACCTTGATTCAATATCAGCAACAACTGCATCTGTTTTGTCGAGGGTTGTTCCTCCCGGCATTGTCACATTAAGACGGAAAGTGGGGGTGTCGACCTCCTCTGTTGATCCGATGCTGAGGGCAAGGCTCAGAAGAAGCGCGGTAAAAAAGACAACCAGCGTACCTATTATGGTTGCTGCAGGCTTTCTCATACAGCTTTTAAGGATGAGGTAGTAGATCTGTATAAGGCGGTCGTGAACCGAAAGCCTTTTAAACACATCAGATTTCAGGTTTCCGGTTGCTGACATAAGTGCAAAGGTTGCCATCGGAATGAAAACCGTTGCAACAAGAAGGGAGATGACAAGTGTTGAAATTATTGAAACACCGATGTTCTTGCCAATAATCTTAACCAGGAAATTGGTTGAGAAGACAAAAGGAAGAAAAACAATAACCGTGGTAAGGGTGGAGGCAAAGACTGAGCGCCAGATCTCTTTAGTACCTTTTTTAACTGCCTCTCCCGGACTTTCTCCTGAAGCCGATAACCTGTAGATGTTCTCAAGCACAACAACTGAGTTGTCGACAAGCATTCCGATAGCCAGGGCCATACCTACAAGGGTCAGACTGTTAATCGTGATGTTTGTGGCATAGAAAAAGTTAAATGCTGAGTAGACAGATACGGGTATCGAGACTGCAATGATGAATACAAGCCTGAAGTTCCTGAGGAAGAACCAGAGTATGACTACGGCCAGCAATCCGCCTGTGACAGCCAGGTTGATTATCTGGTCGATGTTATTTTCCATCACTTCGGCATTGTTGTTTGTAACTACCACAGTGACCCCCGAGGATTCCAGTTTTTCGTTCAGTATCCTGATCTCATCCAGCACATCATGTGAAAGATCTATCAGATTTGACTGGTTGTCATTTACCAGAGTCATGGTTACAGCATCCATTCCGTTGACCCTGCTATGCGATTCCTCCTCCTTAACCCCGAAGAATATTGTTGCGACGTCTTTGAGAAGCACCGGTCCGTCGCGCTTAACAGTAAGGTTGCCTATCTCATTTACATCGGTGTATTCTGAAGAAACGTTTACGAAGAGTTCGTCAGATCCTTCAGTGACTTTACCGACAAAAGTTTTTACCCCTGAGTTGTCATTGAGAAGAGTTCTTATCTGTCCGGGTGTCACTCCATGGGCTTTTGCTGCCTGTGGATCGAGTCTGACCTCTATTGAGTTTTCCTGGCCTCCATAGATCTGAACTCCTGCAATCCCTTCTATATTCTCAAGTCCTGGCCTTATCTCACTTTCAGCCAGGTTCCTTATTCTGTCACTACCTCCTTCACCTCTGATCTGCAGTTCCATGAACTGATTGGTAAGCTGCTCGAGGTCGATCCTGATTACATTAACTATGAACCCGGGAGGTAATGAGTTCCTTACCAGGTCGATTTTTTCCTCAAGTTTGAGGTAAGCATATTTGAGGTCGGTAAGCTGGTTGTAGTAGATGAAGATAGTCCCATAGGATGAAGTTACATTTGATTCAATTTTCTCGATGTTTTCGAGAGTGCCAATAGCTCCTTCAAGAGGTACTATCACCTGGGTCTCTATATGTGAAGGGTCCATCTCCTGCATGCTTCCTGCCTGAACGATCAGGGTCGGAAGCTGGGCGTTTGGGAATAATTCAACCGGCAGGCGGGTATATGAGATATAACCCAGCATTGTCAACCCGATGAAAAGCATCGAGATCAGGACCTTTCTTTTTATAATGAAGTTCATCTGGCTTCGTGATCTGTTCTGTACAAGGGCAGTTCTTTTTTCCTTCTGCCTGAAAGAAATTCTCCAAGGCTGTCAAAAAGCCAGTATACACAGGGGATCACTATCAGGGTAAGCAGGGTGGAGGAGAAGAGTCCTCCCACCACGGCCAGGGCCATCGGTGATCTGAGTGAGGCACTTTCCCCGATTCCGACAGTAAGGGGGAGAAGGGCCAGGATGGTGGTCAGACTGGTCATAAGTATAGGTCTGATTCGCTGGGTGCCAGCCTCAATGACTGCCTCTTTCTTTCCCAGACCACCCGCCCTGAGCTGGTTGATCCTGTCGATAAGCAGTATGGCATTGTTGACTGCAATTCCTCCGAGCATGATGATACCTATATATGCCATCATGTTAAGTGGTCTGCCAAGTATATAGAAGGTAAGTATGGTGCCGGCTCCTGCAAGGGGCAGAGTAAGCATTATTACAAAAGGCTGGATGACGGATTCGAACTGGGATGCCAGAACCATAAAGACCAGAACAACCGATAAAATAAGCGCAAAAGACAGGTTCGACATTGATTCCTTTCTTTTAAGCTCCTCTCCTGTAAATCCCATTTTGTAACCCTGGGGAAGACTAATGCCTTCAAGAGCTTTCTCCGAGTCTTTTACTATCTTGTTAAAAGGAACATCTTCTCTTACCATGGCATATACATAATATGTCCTAAGCTGGTTTCTCCTTGTTATCTCCCTTGGGCTGACAACCCTGTTGATGCTGGCAAGTTCGCTTAGCGGAATGCTTACTGATCCGGTGTTAACAGGAAGATCTTTAAGCTGATTTACTGTCAGATCGCCAAGTCTGATGGTTATATCCTTCATCTCCCCACCATGTTCGAAGCTCCCGGCTACTGATCCTGAAAGGTAGTGTCTGACCTGGCCTATGACATTATCAACCGTGATGTTATAGTAGCTTGTCCTGAACCTGTCGATGGCAATATCTACCTCAGGCGTTCCTTCGTCGAGAGAATAGGTGAGGTTATAGAGGTCAGGGTTCCCGGCCAGTAATGACCCGGCTTCTTTCGCTATCTTTTCCAGTTCCTCATAGTCATCGCCCGAGATCTCAAGTGCAAAGGGTGCTCCGGAAGTACCCAGCGACGACTGAAGTGCTGTCTCATCGCGGGTAAAGGACACTTCGAGACCGGGAATTTCTTTCAGGTATTCTTCAACAAGACTGACGGCTTCATCGGTACTTCCCTTATAATCCTTTTCGAGCAGTACTTTAAGGCTGGCGTAGTTGCTTCCTGAACCTGAAGTGCTGCGGTCAATAGCTGACATGTCAAGTTCTCCCGACTGTGAATAGATAAGGGTTGCTTGTTCGCCCAGTATCTCTTTTATAATTTGTTCGGTCCTGATGGCAGTATTCCTGGTCCTTTCGAGGCTTGTACCTTCGGGAAGCTTTAACCCGACAGTGAAGCCGTTTGATTCGGAACGTGGCATGAATTCACTGCCGAGCTGAGGGATCAGTAATCCGCATACAGCCAGTATTATAACCGAGCTTATTATAACCAGAGCTCTTCTGTCTATAATTTTTCCAAGGAGGCGGCTGTACCAGTTTAATCGGACCGGGGTACCAAGACTGGCTTTATTTCCTTTTTCCCTGAAAAGGGTTGACACAAGCATAGGTATGACAAGGAGGGCGACAACCAGGGAAGAGACAAGTGCAAACGCCACAGTGAGAGCCTGGTCCCTGAACAGTTCACCTGAAGCCCCGTGGAGGTACACTATTGGCAGGAAGACCACTATGGTTGTAATTGTTGATGCTGTTATAGCTCCGCCTACTTCTCCCGTTCCCCTGATCACCGACTCCCTGAGCGACAGTCCCGATTCATGGTTCCTCGAGATGTTCTCAAGTACCACGATGGCATTGTCGACAAGCATCCCTGCCCCCAGGGCAAGTCCTCCCAGAGTCATAATGTTCAGAGTGAGATGGTTGAAATACATCAGGTTGAAGGTGGCAATTATTGAAATGGGAATAGCCAGGCTTATTACAAGGGTAAGGCCAATCCTCCGGAGGAAGAGAAAGAGTATAAAGATTGCCAGAAGGATCCCTATAAGCAGGGTGTCGCGTACCTCGGTTATGGCTCCGTGAATATATTCTCCCTGATCCTGAATCCTTATGAACTCGTAACCGGGAAGCGCTTTTTTCAATTCATTGATCGATTTGTCGAGGCTTTTTACCGCTTCAACGGTGTTGAACTTCGGTTCCTTGTAAATTGACAATCCTATGCAGCGTTGTCCGTTTATTGAGACTATAGTTTCAGGGTCCTTGTTTTCGAACCTTACCTTTGCAACATCCCTCAGGTAAACGGGGATCATCGTGGAAGGCGACTGAGAGGCTGAAGCCTGTCCCGGTATCTCCTGAGCCCTGCCGGCTGAGGGATTTCTGAAGCCCACGATTATATTCTCAAGGTCGCGGATATCTTCAATGACGCTTACCCCCTTGACAACATATTTAAGACCCATGTCAACGATAGATCCGCCTGATACATTCCTGTTGTAGTTGGCTATCTGAGCTGCAATCCCGTCACTGGTAAGGCCATACGAGTCGAGAATGTAACGGTTGGTTTCGATTACGGCTTCACTTTCTTCCTCTCCCGAGAGTCTTACGTCGGCAATACCTTCTATCCTTACAAGTTCATTCCTTATGTAGTTTTCAGCTGTTTTTCTCAGCTCTTCCATGTTGTTGATCCTATCGTTTCTCAGGCCTGTTATCATAACCGGTGCCGCGTTTGGATCGAACTGAGAGATTGAAAAGTCGTCGAGGTCTGAATTCTGACTGAAGGAGCTGAGTTCTTTCTGAAGGTCGAGGAAGGCTTCGTCCATATCCTTATTCCAGTCGTATTCCACAATGATCTGTGCTGATCCGGTTTTTGATACTGATGAAACCTGGATGACATCGCTCTGACGCATGGAGAGCGACTCTATTGGATCGACATAACTTTTTTCGATCTCTTCAGGTGGCTTTTCACCGGCATTAAGTTCTATGAAGATCCTTGGGTTATTCAGGTCGGGGAAGAGATCGCTTCCCAGTTTCCCGAAGGATATAACACCAAGAAGGAGAATCCCAAGGATCAGCATAAGGACCGTTACCGGATACCTGACAGCAAACTGTGCAATCCTGTGCATTATTTTACGATTTTTACTTTCGACCTGTCACTGAGGGTCTCAAAGCCGCTGGTTACCACTCGTTCTTTTTCAGATAATCCCCGAACCACCTCAACTTCCGACATGCTTTCCAGGCCTGTCTCTATAATTCTTTCAGCAGCGACTCCCCTGTCGATCACGAAAATAGTCTTTCCTTTCTGGCGTGCGAGGATGATATCCCTGGGTATAACAACAACGGAATCCTTGCGGCTGATTATGATATCAGCATTCACAAACATGCCGGGCCTTAGAAGATAGTCCCTGTTTTCAACCGAGATGTTTCCCTTAAAAGTTCTGGTATCAGCATTTATTGCAGGCGAGAGTTGGGTGATATGGCCCGTTATAGTATCGCCCGGAAGGTTATAGTTGGTGAGCTTTACAATCTGCCCCTGTTTTATGGATGATATATATTTCTCAGGAAGTTGAACATCCATGTACATCACCTGGTAATCCATAATTTTGCATATCAGCAATCCGGTTTCTATCTGTGTCCCCCTGGTATAGTGCGGGAGGTCGACAATGACCCCGTTAATGGGGGATACAACCTTCATCTTTTCCATCTGAAGTTCAGCTGTCTCCAGGTTTGTTTTGGCGTTCTCGTAGTTGATGCTGGCTGTCTTAAGTTCCTTAAGTGTTACTCCTCCCTTCTCATAGAGGGACTCCTGCTTTCTCAACTCGCTCTCCATGAGTTCCAGGTTAAGCCTTGTGGTCTCGAGTTTCACGGAGTTAACATATTCCCTGTCTTCAAGTCTGGCAATCACTTCTCCGGCCATGATCCTGTCGCCCATCTGCCATACCCTGCCTGTTCTGGGATTGTTTTCAGGATAATACTCTGCAGCTATCTTTGACTTAAGCTCAATCTCACCCTTGGGGAATACAGTTCCGGTGGTACTGACCAGTTCCTCAATAGGTCTGAGGTTTATTTCCTCCACCGACACCGGGATCTCTATGTCGGCTGTTAGATTCTGGTCCTGGTTGCGGCACGAAATCAGTACCAGTAATACAAAAAAAGTTATGATAAGGTTCTTTTTCATTGTTTATGGGTTTATGTTTTTCAGTCGTTGCTGGTTAACGGAGCGACAGCTTCCTTTTTTTCGAAATCGTACAATGTTTGTATCTTAAGATTGAGCAGCTCAAGTTTATACGATATAAGTGCATTTGTGTAAGAGAGCTGTGATTCTGATAGCTGGTTCTGGTACATATTCAGATCCAGGCCTGTCATGTCGCCGTTTCTGTATTTTTCAAGGCTAAGTTCATAAGATAGCTGGGCATTTGTTACTGATTGCTCAGCAATACCTATCTGGTTCTGAAGGTTAAGGAGGTTTCTGCATATCTTTCTGATACCCAGAATTATATTATTCTGCTCATCTTCCAGATCTATATTAGCTGATTCTATGTTTGCTTCAGTGGCTTTGACCCTCGATTTTTTCTCTCCCCAGTCCCACAATGGTATTGTAAAGGAGAGTGCCACGCTTTCGTTGTCGGTGGCGTTCGAATAAATATCAGCGACATTTTCGTTATCGCCAAACAGTCCTACTGAAAGACCCAGACTTCCCTTGAATTCGTTAAGTGATTTTGTCTGGATAAGATCAAACTGCGCTGCTTCGATGTTTATTGAGCTCTGCCTTAGTTCCATCCTGTTCTGCAGTCCATGGTCGATGGCAAATGCAATGTCAACATCGACGGTGTCAACTGCAATGTCGGGAAGTACAATTAAATCATCATAGAGGCTCATGCCTATAAGCAGTTTGAAATCGTCCTTTGCATTGTCAAGCGATACCTGTTTGTTCTCGAAGTCAGATTTTGTAGTGGCCATGTTAAGCTCAGCCTGGTACATCTCTTCTCTGGCTGAGATACCGGCTTCCACCTTGTTTTTTGAAACCTCATAGTTCTGTTGCATATTTTTAAAGGCCTGCGAGGCAATTTCGAGGCTTTGCTGTTGCTGGTATACATAGTAGAACGATTGTGTTACCTGATTCTCGAGTGCAAGTCTCTGTATGGCATAGCTAAGTCTGGCATTTTCGAGAGCAAGTTCGAGCTCTTTGAGCTGAAGCTTTGTACGGTTATAAGTAAAGAGAGGTTGTTCGAGGTTAAGGGAAAGCCTGTTACTGAAGCCTTTTGAGGAGAAATCGTTGTATTCGCTGTATGAATCGTTGTATCCGAACCTGTTAACCAGGGATATCCTGGCATCGGTAAGTTTTATCGGCTGAGAAATGGTAAGCAGGCCAAAGCTTTCAGTGGTTTTAGTTGAGTTCCAGCTTGATATGAGATCGATGAACTCCCTGTTGTGACTGTAGCTGAAAGGGTTTACCGTGAGTGAAAGATTCGATTTGAGTGCAGCATTCTGGGCATTCAGGTTCTCCTGGCTCCTTACCAGATTCAGCCGGGTCCTCTTCATGGCCGGACTGTTCGATTCGGCAATATCCAGTGCCTGCTCCAGTGTCATGCCCTGCTGTGCATGGACTCTGGTTACACCTGTTGCCATTACGGCGATGAGCAGTGCTGTTCTAAAGATAATGTGTTTAATCATCAGTATATATTTTAATATTTAAGGTCATCCCCTGACCTCATAAAAGAAGTGTTGTCTTTAGTTTTTCTCAGGGTTTGTTTATCCATAGCATGGTTATTTTTAAAGAGCATTGTGATGTTAACAGAGTTATTGGTTTCATAGAAAGTTACAGGATTATTCTTTTCAGTGCAGGTTAAATTAATCAGTCTTTACCCATTTGACAGCGTCTCCGGTTACCAGTCTTCCTTCCGATTTGTTTGAAAGTTGAACACTTGCACTGTCGGAAGATATATAAAACCGTCCAAGCAGGTTCCACCCGTCATCCAGTACATCGTGGTCGAGAACTATATCTTCGTTCCCCTGGTCATGACTTATAGTATAATGATGGTCCCTGTAGGGACCCGAACCCTGGCCGGAGGAGGATCTTCCACCGTAGCTGACAACCATCTGGTCAGTGCTTTTCCCTGTGTAGCAGTATACCTCGTAGAACCCCGGCCCCTTCATTTTACCTGACCATCTTACTGACCTGTCACCGGTTCCGGCTCTTGTATAGACTGCAGATCTTACGTACCTGCCGTAGAATGAAGAGTTGATGACAGGCTGCCAGGTTGCAGGAAGGTCGAACAGACTTACCTGTTTGTATTCTTCCTTCTGTCCATTTTTTACTCCCAGAAGCCTGCGCAGGGGACTCACCTGCAGGGGAGGACCGGGGTCGAAACCAGGATCCTCATTGTCAACAATAATTTCTGAAGGGTCATCAAAAACAGGCAACTCTGTCGTGATTTCTTCTTCGGCAGCTGATGCCTGTAATATTTTGGCCTTGCGGATGTCACCAACCGGAAGAATGAGTTCTCCCGGAAGATTAGCTGAGAACAGGGTGTTAATAAGCAGTTCCCTGGGTTCGGTATCGGTTATCAGACTCACCTTTTTTGCTTCAAAGGGAGCCAGAAAGACTATCCTTGAGATGTCATCGGTTTGCATTCCTCTTCCCTGCATCGAAATGTACTGCCCTCCTGTTCGTACTGTGATGTTCTGTCCACTTTCACCTGACTCAGTCCGGATCGCTGCATTGAAAAGGCCTGCCACAGGTTCAGTGTTGGATGCAACAAATGAAAGAAGGAATCGTACCCTGTCATCTGCCACTATCTGCGATGCAGATACATCAGAAATCATAAATCCGGGTTGAGACTTCCCGCTGTACCATTCTTCCAGCCAGGGATAGAACTCAAATCCGAACCTGTCGCTTATGTCGTTGCTAAAATCTTTTAAGCCTGTCCTGCGGAACCTGTTTGATTCAACATAGGACCTGAACCAGTCGTTAAATTCAGTTATCCCGGCATGTGACCTCAACAGGTTGAACAGATAATCCCCCTTGACAGTCAGAACTGCTCTGAGTGTGTCGTTCCCGGGGTTAAGCAGAAGCAGTTCCCTGAAGCTCATTTCACGAAGAATGATGTTGGCTCTGTCGTTGTCTGAGATATTCTCCTGGAATAGTGGCATATTTCCCTGGTTCCTGTCTTCAAGCTTCTGTAGATGAGATTCAAAGACGGCATTAATCACAGGAAACTCTTCAGACCAGAAATGGTTTGCATAGTAGTATAGACCGGGTCCCAGGAGGTATCTTGTATTCTCATCAAGCAATACCCCGTTTGAATATCTGAAGTTCTGCACAGAAATAAACTGGTTTCTTATGAATGTATTGAACAACCTTACCTGAAGTTCCTTATCAGTAACGACCTGATTATTCCGAAGGTTGTTTCTTTTGTTCCTCTCAAGTGATTTACTGAATCCTGCCTGGTCAAGGGTAGAAAGTCTTTCAGGAAGAAGGATCAGAGATGGCTGTACTTCGGCCCTTGTCTGGGTGCTTTTTTTGGGAAGGGACTGGAACTGCACAGGTACTTCGACCAGACTCAGGGTTTTGAATGGGTATGG
Source organism: Bacteroidales bacterium (assembly GCA_034003165.1). GTDB lineage: Bacteria > Bacteroidota > Bacteroidia > Bacteroidales > VadinHA17 > LD21. Next base: position 16,720 of record JAVEZD010000006.1, read on the forward strand.
TGTTGAAAAGTTGGTCTCAAGTTCCCTCATAAGTCCTGTCACCAGGTAGCTGAGTGTATCACCCAGCATGTTAAGGTCCTTTTTGTAGTAATCATGACCGGGATAGTACCATGTTATGAATTCCACGGAGTCGACTGTAAGACTTTCTGAACGGTAATCTCCTATGGCAACTGTCAGGCCGGTAAGTGGTGATGGGGGCGAGTAACAGAAAGTATCCCCGTCTTTTTCCATTTTCCCCTGCGAGACAACCACCATACCGGGGGCTGATGTAGTGGCCCTGAGAGTAAACCTGATGAAATCGACCCTTCCCCTTGCCGGGTTGGAAGGATAGTGGTTAAGACCGGCTACAGGATACCAGTGAGTCTCAGGAGTCAGAAGAACATATTCACCGGTAACGAAGGCCTGGCGTTTACCTACACTGAGCATCTCGATCCTGTATTCATCATCTCTGAGCTTATCTGTCCGATCGGGATAACAGAATGATTCATTTATTGTACCCTCATATTCTATTTCCAGTGAGTCTGTTTTTCCTGGTGTGAGAGGGCTCGCTGGTAAGATACTGATTATATCGAAATCTCTTTCAAACTGCAGTTCCCGGCCTGATGAGCTTACCTTTTTTACTTCCAGAGAAGGGTTGAGAGAAAGAAAATATCTGTCAAGTGCCGTAGTATTTTCATTTTCAAAAGTCAGGTTCGCGGCAGCACTTATGCTTTCACCATGATGTTCAAGCTGAACTGAGGTTGTTCTGATGCTGGCAAACCGTATATCTTCATATTTTAGGTTAGTAGCCAGTGCGGTCTTCCTGTCATCTGTCCTTTTTTCGTAAACTGACCAGGTCTTCCAGGCGCAAAGGGAGCCGGCAGCCAGAAAGAAAAGAAGAAGCACGGTTGTAAGTATGGTGTGCGCCTTTGATTGCGGCAGACGGCTGAACAGGAGGATGGTAGCCATAATAAATGCTATTCCAAGCGAGAAGAAAAGAAAGCGGTGACAGGCGATGAAGCCGGGGTCATCAAATCCGATAATAGATGATTTCAGAAGAGGCAGACCGAAAGCCATATAATCGAATATCATCCCCATCCTGTGCCAGAGCCAGAAGACATTTGCAGCTGCAAAGCCCAGAAGTAAAATAAAAGTAACGGCCTGATTCTTTATCAGCGACATCATCATAAATGCCAGTCCCAGGCTGAAGACAATCGTTGGCACGCAGATTATGATCAGGTACTGGAAATATGAGACCGGATCAATTTCCATTTTCCCCGAAATCAGGTTCATTAGTAAGCCTATCATCAGAATGATGATATCAAAGCCTATGAAGAGGCGCAGTATACCCCAGCTTTTTCCGGTGACATATTCAAAGTTGGAAATTGGTCGTGTATAGAGTACCTCATTGGTGTCGAGCTTCTTGTCTCTCTTCATGAAGTCAGAGGCAAGAAAAATAACCAGTACCGACTGTGCCAGGTTGAGGATATAAAGGTTAACCATAGGAATCGACGCCGGGAAGGCTACAAAGTTCCAGGGTTCTTCTCCTATGGGGGAGAAGAGAGCCATGTTCATAATGGAAAAGATGAAGAGAGCCCCCAGAGTGAATAGCCTGAAGAACCAGCTCCTCCTCAGGGTTCTTGCCTCATATTTTGATACTGTCAGTATGTTATGAAAAATTCCCATTAACCTGTTTATATTAAATTATGTCTGCCCTGAGCCTGTGTTCCATAAAATATACGTAGGCATGTTCGATGTCGGGGTTGACAGTTTCGGGGGAGAATGGCGGTGCTTCATCGGCCACCACCTGTACCTCCCATCCGTTCTCAACAGGTATGGTTGAGATTACATTGTAGTTCAGCTTGACACTGTCGTACTGATCCTGGCTAAGCATGAGCCTGAATACATGTCCCCGTGCAATTTCAATAAGCTCTGCAGGCGGACCTGAGAAAACCAGTTCTCCACGGTTAAGAAGAGCCATACTCTGGCATGTCGACGATATATCTCCAACTATATGTGTTGAAAGTATTATTGTGACATCATTCTGGCTAAGCTGTGAGAGAATGTTCCTGAACCTTATCCTTTCGTCGGGATCAAGTCCGGTGGTGGGCTCATCAACAACTATTATCCTTGGATTTCCAATAAGGGCCTGGGCTATCCCAAGTCTCCTTTTCATGCCGCCCGACAGTTTGTTGGCCTGTCTGTCGCGTACTTCGAGCAAGCCTACCTGGTCGAGGAGCCTGTCGACTTCGGCAAGTCTTTCCTTTTTATTCTTCATGCCGGCAAGAGCTCCTGAATAGTCGAGGAACTCCCAGGTCCGCAGTGCTGAGAAGAACCTGAAATCCTGGGGAAGGTAACCAAGCAATTTCCTTATCTCCCTGCGATGCTTCTGAATATCCATACCATCGACCAGAATATTTCCGGAGGTCTGTTGCATCAGTGTTACCATAATCCTCATCAGACTCGATTTCCCGGCGCCATTAGGGCCAAGAAGACCAAACATCCCTGTTCCGAATTCAAGATTAATATTTTTAAGGGCATGGTTGCCATTAGGATATATCTGGTTCAGATCCTGAATTTCAATTTTCATTTCAGGCAGGGTTTTTCAGTTAGCCGGTTAGTATTGCTTTATTTTATTGGACATAATAAAGACGCCTGAAATTTCAAATGTCGCATAAAATAAACATGTTGTACAACATACTGAAGGATGGCGCCAGATATAGAGGCCAAAACCATTTTGTTACAATGTAAAACTAATTCCTATTTTTGTGAATTATATTATCTGAAGTGGCATATAATATAAACAAAAGAAAAATCATCAATGATCCGGTCTATGGTTTTATTGCCGTTCCTGGAGATCTTATCTACGGACTGATAGAACATCCATGGTTTCAGAGGTTGCGTAATATCAGGCAGCTGGGTCTGACAAGTTTCGTATATCCCGGAGCATGTCACACAAGGTTTCAGCATTGCCTGGGGGCTTTTCATCTGATGGAGCTGGCCATAAACACGCTTAGGGAAAAGGGAATTAAGATAAGTTCTGAGGAGGAGGAAGGTGCTATTGCTGCTATACTTCTTCATGATATCGGACACGGTCCTTTTTCACACGCACTTGAGAATTCCATAATTGAAGGAATTAGTCATGAGATGATCTCTCTTCATCTCATGAACAGCATTAACAGCAGCATGGATGGACGGCTCAGCCTGGCTATAGAGATCTTTAAGGGGACCTACAGGCGGAGATTCCTGCATGAGCTTGTTTCGGGACAGATGGATATGGACAGGCTCGACTATCTGAGGCGTGACTCATTCTTTACAGGGGTAATAGAAGGCTCGGTAAGTTCAGACAGGATAATAAGGATGCTGAATGTGGTTGATGACTCACTGGTTATTGATGAAAAAGGTATCTATTCTCTTGAGAAACTGCTTATTGCGAGAAGGCTTATGTACTGGCAGGTATATATGCACAAGACGGTTCTTGCTTCGGAAAGTCTCCTGGTTAAGGTTCTGAAACGGGCAAAGGAACTTGTATCTTCAGGACGTGATATATATGCAACACCTGCTCTGAGGTTTTTCCTCAGCAACAGGATTACCGCCGCCAGCCTCACGGGTGCCGGGGAGCTTCCGGCAGGGCTTATAATTTCGAATTTTGCCAGGCTCGACGATTCGGACATACTGACATCGGCCAGATACTGGGCCGATGATAGTGACAGGGTATTATCGGATCTTGCCGGAAGACTTGTTAACAGGAATCTTTTCGCAATAGAACTTCAGAATGAACCGTTCTCAGAAGAGAGGATTGAGAGTCTTGAGAAAATGACTGTATCGATCCTGGGGATTGATAAGGAGCTTTCGGGGTACTATGTTTTCTCGGATTCTGTTTCCAATCTGGCTTATGCCCCCGACTCGCCCGAAGTGATGGTTTTGCTTAAAAACGGCAGGTCGGCTTGTATCTCGGAAGTGTCTGATATGTTTGATCACAGATTCCTGTCTGAAAGGATCACCAAGTTTTTTCTTTGTTATCCAAAAGAGTGCAGATAAAAATAAAATTATACAAATGGAATTCAATGCAGCAACAATAGCGGGTTTCCTCAGCGGGGAAATCGAGGGTGACCCGGAAGTAATTGTTAACACTATCGCTAAGATAGAAGAAGGATCAAAAGGTGCTCTGTCGTTCCTCGCCAATCCCCGGTACGAGCCCTATATATATACGACAAAGTCATCAATAGTTCTGGTAAACAGAAGTTTCAGGCCTTCAGAGAAAGTAGAGGCAACCCTGATAAGGGTTGACGATGCCTATGAAGCTTTTGCATCGCTTCTCCGCCTTGTCGACCAGGCCCGCCCCAGGAAAAAGGGAATCCATCCCACAGCTGTTATCGAAGCCTCAGCATCACTGGGCAAGGATGTCTATATAGGTCCTTATTCCTATATAGGGGAGAATTGTCTGATAGGCGATAACTGTTCTGTTTATCCTCATACTTATGTCGGTGATGGTACCCGGCTGGGTGATAACTGCACACTTTATGCAGGAGTAAAGATATACCATCAGTGTGTTGTGGGAAACAGTTGTACCATTCATGCAGGAACAGTAATAGGAAGCGACGGATTCGGGTTTGCACCCCAGTCTGAAAGCGAGTTTATGAAGATACCTCAGCTTGGAAACGTAATTATAGAAGATAATGTTGAGATTGGTGCCAACGTAGCGATCGACAGGGCAACAATGGGATCGACTTTAATAAGGAAAGGGGTTAAGATAGATAACCTTATCCAGATCGGACACAATGTTGAGATCGGTGAAAATACCGTTATGGCTGGGCAGACTGGAATAGCTGGCTCTACAAAAGTAGGAAAGAACTGTATGTTTGGCGGTCAGGTAGGGATATCAGGTCATCTGAAGATCGCCGACGGCACAAAAATAGGTGCCCAGTCAGGAATCCCCGGGGATGTAAGGAAGGAAAACTCAATTCTGCTGGGCTACCCGGCAATGGATCATAAAGATTTTCTAAGGTCATCAGTCATCTTCAGGAAACTGCCTGACCTGAAAATGAAAGTCGATGAGATGGCAAAGGAAATTGAAAAGCTTAAAAAGGGTTAGCCCTTTTAAGTTTTTTTTAGTAATTATCAGAAGTATATAAAGTTTATTTTATTGGCTCATCTGTAATTTTTTATTTTTTTTGTACCCGGTAATTAATGAAAAACTGTAAATATTAATGAGTGAGAAACAAAGAACCCTTGCAAAAGAAGTCAGCCTGAAAGGTAAAGGATTGCATACCGGAGTTAATGTTACCATTACATTTAAACCGGCTCCGGCAAATCATGGATATAAATTCTGCAGGGTTGACCTCCCGGGCAGGCCCGTTATTGATGCCATTGCCGATAATGTCACCGATACGTCAAGGGGGACCACTCTCTTTCAGAACAATGCTTCAGTGTCGACCATAGAACATGTTCTGGCTGCATTACATGGCCTGAGGGTAGACAATGCACTTATTGAACTCGACGGACCCGAAGCTCCAATAATGGGAGGCGCATCATGGAGGTTCACTGATGCTATAAAAGAGGCCGGTACCGTTGAGCTGAAGGAGGAAAGGAACTATTTTGTCGTCAAACAGAAGATAGCATACTCAGATGAGGAACATGGAGTCGACCTTATTATATATCCTGATGATCATCTGAGCATCAATGTACTCATCGACTACAACTCAAAGATACTGGGGAACCAGTATGCAATTCTCGATTCGATCGATGACTTTGAGGAGGAGATATCGAGGAGCAGGACCTTTGTTTTCTTTCATGAGCTGGAGCCCCTTCATAAGCTTGGCCTTATAAAGGGAGGGGACCTTGACAATGCAGTTGTTATACTTGAGAAAGAGGTTGAACAATCGGAGATTGACCGGATCGCCACTCTGTTCAACAGACCCGGGATTAGCAAACACACTGCAGGAATACTCAATAACACGGAACTCAGATATCCGAATGAGCCGGCACGACATAAGCTTCTCGATATAATGGGTGATCTTGCACTGGTAGGGCAGCCCGTAAAAGGTAAGGTTGTCGCCACCCGACCTGGTCATCTGGCAAACACAAAACTTGCAAAGCTGATAAGGCAGGAGATTAAGAAATCGCAGTCGAAAAAGAATATTCCTGTTTACGATCCTACCCAGCCCCCGGTGTACCGCGTGGAGGACATAAGGAATATGCTGCCCCACCGCTATCCTTTCCTTCTGGTCGACAAGGTTATAGCTCTTGATGAAACCTCAGTTGTCGGTATAAAAAACGTAAGTTTCAATGAGCTTTTCTTCCAGGGCCACTTCCCGGATGAACCTGTTATGCCCGGGGTTCTGATTGCAGAAGCCCTCGCCCAGACCGGAGGTCTGCTGATCCTCAGTACTGTTGATGAACCAGAGAAGTATTCAACCTACTTCCTGAAGATAGACAAGCTTAAGTTTAAACACAAAGTTGTACCGGGTGATACCTTAATACTTAAAATGGAACTGATGGAACCTATGCGCAGGGGAATAGTGATTATGTACGGACAGGCGTTTGTAGCAAATCATCTCGTTGCCGAAGGTGAAATGACAGCCCAGGTAATTAAAAACAAATGATCCTCTGAAATGATCTCAAACCTTGCTTTTGTACATCCTGAAGCAATCATTGCTGAAGATGTGACCATTGAACCCTTTGCCTATGTTGCCGAAAATGTTGTCATAGGGAAAGGTACATGGGTTGGGCCTAATGCAACCATACTTCCGGGAGCCAGAATCGGGTGCAACTGCAGGATCTTCCCCTCAGCTGTTGTCGCAGGTATTCCCCAGGATCTTAAGTTCAGGGGAGAGGATACGACAGCCTGGATTGGCGACAACACAACGGTCAGGGAAGCTGTCACCATTAACCGTGGAACAGCTTCTTCAGGAAAAACAGTTGTCGGAGAAAACTGCCTTGTGATGGCCTATGCCCATGTGGGACACGATTGCAGGGTAGGGAATAACTGCATCCTTGGAAATGCGACAGCACTGGCCGGGGAGGTTAAGGTTGATGACTGGGCCATCCTGAGCGGAGGAACCCTGGTCCATCAGTTTGCCAGGATCGGAGGACATGTGATAATCGGGGGAGGCTCAAGGGTGAGAATGGATGTTCCCCCATATCTGAAAGCTGACCGTGAGCCGCTGGCTTATATGGGAATAAACTCTGTCGGACTTGTAAGGAGAGGTTTCGCAAAAGAAAAGATCGACGACATTCACAATATATACAGGGTGATATTTCAGAACGGCCTCAATAACACCATGGCACTCGAAAAGGTGGAAAGAGATTTCGTACAGTCACCCGAAAGAGATTATATCATCAGATTTATAAAAGAATCTGAAAGGGGTGTTATACGGGGTCCGAAAAGGTAAAAGGATCAGTTTCCCTCCCATCCCTGTGCTTTTAGTTCTGCTTCTGTCCCAGCTTCGTTGACAAGTACATATGCCTCTCCGGGAGCTGTCATGTGGCCTATCACCTTTACCCCGGGGATATTCCTGACTTTTTCCATATCGGCCAGGTCGGCCGTGAACAGCAACTCATAGTCTTCCCCACCATTAAGGGCGGCAGTTACCGGATCAATACCGAACTCTTCAGCCATCATAGCCGTTTCGGTGTCCACAGGAATCCTGTCATACCAGATCCTGCAACCAGTACCGGATAACCTGCATACGTGTATGAGATCTGAAGCCAGTCCGTCAGAGACATCTATCATGGCTGTGGGAAGAATACCTTCATCTCTCAGGGAGTCTATTATTTTAGCGGGAAACTCGGGTTTGAGCTGACGACCCACTATATACTCTTTGCCGCTCAGATCAGGCTGGAATGAGCTGTCCTTATCAAAAAGCTTCCTTTCTCTTTCAAGAAGCTGAAGTCCCATATAGGATGCGCCAAAGTCTCCGGTCACACAGATGAGATCATTTGGCCTGGCTCCGCTGCGTTTTACAATACTGTCCTTCCCAACAGTCCCCACAGCTGTCATGCCTATAGTGAGTCCGGTAACTGAACTGGTCATGTCACCTCCAGCCAGGTCTACTTCGTATCTCTTGCATGCCATCATTATTCCAGCGTAGAGTTCTTCGAGCTGTTCAACTACAAACCTTGAGCTGACACCTATGGCTGCCAGAACCTGTCCGGGAGTGCCGTTCATGGAGTAGATATCTGAAATGGCCCTTATAACAGCCTTGTAGCCAAGATGTTTAAGAGGTGTGTAAACAAGATTGAAGTGTATGCCCTCAAGAAGAAGGTCTGTTGATACAAGTGTCAGGGAAGATCCTGAGTCGATTACTGCAGCATCATCGCCGGGTTTCCCGGCACTTGTTCTGTTAACAGGTTCCACTCCTTCGGTAAGATGCGAGATAAGCCTGAATTTTCCGTAATTTCCAATAGGGGTCCTGGAGCTGTTCATGATAAGGGATTAAAGATAAAAGATAAAAGAAGGCGTGAGCCGTGAGCCGTGAGCCGTGAGCGTATGGTTACTTCCTTATCCATATTATATCTCTGCCGAAGGGATTCAGGGCCACTTCGGTAAGCTTGAAATGCTGCCTTCCGAATGGGATGCCTACGATTGTTATACAAAGCAGTATGCCGAAGAATGCATGAGAGATTGCAATCCAGATTCCTCCGCAAAGTAACCAGATGACATTCATAATTATATACAGGCAACCCGAAGCCCTTTCCCTTACAACGCTGGTCCTGCCGAAGGGCCAGAGCGACAACGAACCCATCTTGAGTGTCTGCAGGCCGAAAGGTATTCCTACGATGGTGATAAAGAGAATGATGCTTCCAATAAGGTATTCAATGGCAATAATAATGCCGCCAAACAGCAGCCATACAAGGTTTCCGAGGAGTTTCATAGGTAAGGGGTTTATTCAAGTATTATAGTTCTTTCTTTTGGGTATCTGACTGAATATGTCATTATCAGTTCCCTTGTTTCTCCGGGTTTCAGCTCAAGGTCCCATCTCACTTCGCCGGTGGTGCTGTTATAGCTGCCACGGCTTAGTTCTCCTGCGCTGACTTCAATTCCGCTGTTTGTTGAAACGGGTATCTGGTCTTTTACAGCCATTCTTACAGGAACGGCTTTATTATTTCTCAGAGTGATAAGGAAGGAATATGTCTCTGTTTTATTCTGGCCGAGCACCCTTCTGGAAGTAAAATCCTCCCTCTTCTCCCTCTTTACCAGAATACTGTTGTCGGTCCCCAGTGATACTGTGAGGGTGTCAGTCATCTGATTAACGTCAAGAAATGATTTACCCACAAAGGTATTTTCAAAATACAGGTTTGCCTCGCCCCCTATAAGGCTCTGCTGAGCCCAGTTGGTTATGTTGCCTGTCAGGTATGCATGCGGGGCAAGTTTGGGTATGGTGAGGTACCTGTATTCGGCAGGTGTCGATGTGCGCTGTATCTCAAGGGTTTGAACCTTACCATCGGATGGCACGCTAAAGGGTATGCTTACGTCGAAAGATACTGTTGTCTGGCCCGGCTTTACTTCCACTGCAGGGGCATAAGCCTCCTGTTCAGCAACCCTTTCCATCATATCTGCTGCCACTGCCATCTCCATCATAGCCTCCCCGGCCTTCATGGGAGCAGCATTACGCCTTGTGGTCCCTGCCGCACTTATGACGACAGGATTATAATAATCGATAAACCAGGCCGACAGTTCGGGGAGGTTTCCCGACACCTGGGGGGTGGCATTTGAGAAGCTGAGTTTAACATCTTTCCAGTCGACACCCGTATTCTGGAATACATTGGCCTTATAATAAATTGTAACAGGTTTGGTTATATCATCAACCCTGAGGTCGTAGCTGGGGTACCATCCGGCATTGCCTGTTACATAGCTTATTGTAAGACGGCCCTGAACAGCCTTTCCGGATTGAACGGTGGCAGAGATCAGTCCCGAAGGAAGCTGCTGCCTGCCCATCCTGTCGGCGAGTTGCTTTTGCAATGCAGCTATCTGTTTCTCATAATCTTTAATTATTCTGTTTTTTTTCAGGGTAGTGGTCGCCACCTGGTCCATGCCTGTTGTGTAAAGATCCATAACACTCCTCAGCTGTTCAAGGCTGAAAGAGGTTTCCCTGACGAGGATGCCCCTGTTGGCTACAAGAAAGGCTTCTTTCTCCTTAAGTACATTAATGGCTGCTTTCTCATCCTCGACCTTTGCCTGAAGGGCTTCGATCTGATCGCGAAGGCTTTTAACCTCCGGACTCTCTTCAAGGTTCTGAAGATAGTTATTCTGATGGTTGACAGAGAGGATGACAAAATCACCAAAGCCTTTTACCTGAATACTTCCTGCATCGATATAGGGTGACAATCCTCCAAGCACAAGGGTGGTTGTTCCTGCCGGGATATCTACTTTTGTCTCGTGACTGATCCTGGCACGGTCGGGATAGACAGTCACATTCTCTATTGCTGCTTTTATCTCTTTTTCAGCCGGTGATGCCGAAACACAAAAAAACAACGCCGGCATCAGAAGTAACATAAACTTTTTCATACGTATATAATTTTATCACTTTGCCTTCCATGGTAAACCACAGTCCAGAATTACGTAAACATGCAGGCTATAAGCTATTCACTTATGCATGTTACGGAGCTTGTCTGAATTCATGGATAAG
>JAVEZD010000006.1:27429-44637 GCA_034003165.1 Bacteroidales bacterium
TTTCATACGTATATAATTTTATCACTTTGCCTTCCATGGTAAACCACAGTCCAGAATTACGTAAACATGCAGGCTATAAGCTATTCACTTATGCATGTTACGGAGCTTGTCTGAATTCATGGATAAGGCGATTATAAATATTAAAGATACTCTTTTTATATAATCATACTTAGCAAATTTCAGGCCGTTATTTTTAACTTTTTTTAATAGACTTTTGGTTGAAAGTAACAGATTCGTAGAATTTAAATCCTTTTGATTTTAAAAATAATATCCCATCTTTGCGTGGTTTTTCGAATTTAAGCAAAATTTCATTCTTCGTGGTTCGTGCCTGAAATCTTCTGATTTTCGTGTGGACGTAACCGGAATTCAGGAAGAAAAGTTATAAGTATTAATAAGTTAATAATATAAAACACCCGATTATGCAGAATAAGCTCCAGGAACTCACGGATAAAATTTACCAGGAAGGTATCGCCCGGGGAAAAGAAGAAGCTGAAACAATTGTTGCAGGTGCCAGGGCTGAATCAGAAAAGATACTGAAGAAGGCTGAAGAAGCTGCTGCAGCCATAATGTCAAAAGCTGAAAAGGATGCTGAGGAACTCAGGAAAAACACTCTTTCCGAGATCAGGATTTCGTTCCGTCATTCCTCAAATGCACTTAAGCAGTATCTTGAGAACCTTATCTCGAAGAAGGTGATCGAGGACCCTGTATCGGAGACATTCTCAGATACTTCATTTGTTGCCCGGCTCATTGAGCTTACAGTTGGCAAGTTTGCCTCTGACAAGGATGATCAGAGTATGGATGTTTATATACCTGAAGAAATGGCAGGGGAAATTGAAAAGTATTTCGGTAAGAAGACTGCCAGTGTATTGTCATCCGGACTTTCCTTTCATCCGGTAAAAACCATGAAAAATGGCTTCGAGATCAGCCCTGCCGGCAAGGATTACAAGATCAGCGTTACAGAAGATGATTTCGCAGCATATCTTAAAGAGTTTATGAGACCCGGGCTTCTGGATCTGCTTTTTGAAAAGGAGAAATAATGTTTAAGCGGCACTACTATTATCTGGTAGCCGGACTTGCTGATCTGATCTTTGACAACAAGGCCGGTCTTAGTATAGAGGAGTTCAGGGAAGAGCTAAGGGTAAATCTTCATCCTGCCGACTTCTCACTTGTTTCTTTGCTGTTTCTTCCCCACGACAATAATAATCTCCTTGAATTTCTTTCCGGAAAGGAAGACAGATGGGATGAAAACGGAACTTATACCCTGGCTGATTTTGAAGAACAGAAAAGAGTCATAGAGTCGATACTAAAGGAGAAGGATGTCCTTCCTGGATATATGGTTGATATTATGACTGGCTTTTATGGATCGGAAGAAGGCATTGATGAGGCTCAACTAAGGAAAAAGCTTTCCGAAGGATATATTAATATGGTGCTTGGTTCGGGAAACAGGTTCCTTGAACAATGGATACGATACGATACTGATATTAATAATATATACACCTTCCTTAATGCGAAGAAGCTTGGGCTTGATGTGGAGAAGCATCTTATAGGCGACGACAGTCTTGCAGCTGAACTTCGGGAGCTTTACCGGTCGGGAAAAGACTTTGTTATTCCGTTCGAACCCGATTATGCCCAGGCCATTTTCAGGATAGCTACTGAGAACGAATTCCACGAAGCTGAAAAGAAGACTGATCTGGAGAGGTGGAGTTACCTCGATTCACTTACCTTCTTCGAGTATTTCACAATCGACCAGGTACTAGGTTATCTTTTAAGATTTCTTATTGTGAAGAGATGGGAGCGACTCGATCCGGAAACCGGTAAGAAAATGCTTAAGATGCTTGTTGAGGGCATGGAATCGGATGTGATTGCAGGCAGCCTTAATGATAAGTAATAATAACAAGCTTTATGCTTTTGAAAAATGAAAGAAATATTTGAAAAAAAATAATATATGCTTACAAAGGGAATAGTACACGGTATAATATCCAATCTGGTCATTGTTGAAGCCAACGGGCCTGTTGCCCAGAATGAGATATGTATGATCATAATGGGAGAGACAAAGCTCATGGCAGAAGTTATCAAGGTAAACAGGAGCCAGGCTTTTGTTCAGGTCTTTGAGTCAACCAGGGGATTGAAGGTGGGTACTGAGGTAGAATTTACGGGTTATATGCTTGAGGCGACTCTCGGACCCGGGATTCTTTCACATAACTATGACGGACTTCAGAATGACCTTGACAAGTTTGAAGGTGTATTCCTTAAAAAAGGGGAATATAACTTTCCCCTCGACAGGGATGCAGTATGGGATTTTATAACCATTGCAGAGCCGGGAGACACTGTTGAGGCCGGATCGTGGCTTGGTGAAGTAACAGAGAACTGGATCCCTCACAAAATCATGGTCCCGTTTAAGTTTGAAGGCAGTTACAAGGTAAAGTGGATTGCCAGTCCCGGCCAGTATAAGATCGATGATGTAATTGCTGTGCTTACAGGTGAGAACGGCCAGGAGTCTCAGGTCACCATGGTCCAGAAATGGCCTGTCAAGCTTCCTATAAGAGCTTACAAAAATAAGACCCGTCCTTTCAGGATCATGGAAACAGGCATAAGGGTCATTGATACCCTTAACCCTATAACAGAAGGGGGAACGGGATTTATCCCCGGACCTTTCGGCTGCGGCAAGACTGTGTTGCAGCATGCCCTTTCGCGTCAGGCAGAAGCCGACATGGTTGTTGTTGCCGCCTGCGGGGAGAGGGCCAATGAGGTTGTCGAGATCTTTACAGAGTTCCCCGAGCTTGTTGATGCAAGAACCGGAAGGAAACTTATGGAGAGGACAACCATCATCGCCAACACTTCAAACATGCCTGTTGCAGCAAGGGAGGCATCAGTATATACAGCCATGACCATTGCCGAATACTACCGTTCAATGGGTCTGAAAATATTACTGCTTGCCGACTCCACATCGCGCTGGGCCCAGGCACTCCGTGAGATGTCTAACAGGATGGAGGAACTTCCGGGTCCCGACGCATTCCCGATGGACCTGCCGGCAATTATTTCAAACTATTATTCCAGGGCAGGCTTTGTTGAACTTGTTAATGGCAAAACAGGTTCCATCACCTTTATTGGCACAGTGTCCCCTGCAGGAGGTAACCTGAAGGAGCCTGTCACCGAGTCGACAAAGAAAAGTGCAAGATGCTTCTATGCACTCTCCCAGCAGAGAGCTGATTCCAAGCGCTATCCGGCAATTGACCCTATCGACAGTTATTCGAAATACCTCGAGTATGATGAGGTTAAAAAATATGTAGCTGAGAATATCTCAGGCGACTGGATCGACAATGTTACTAAAGTAAGGGACGTGCTTATCAGGGGAAGGGAAGCCCAGGAACAGATCAACATTCTTGGCGACGATGGTGTACCTGTCGATTATCATGTCAGGTTCTGGAAGTCGGAAGTCATTGACTTTACAATTCTCCAGCAGGATGCCTTTGATACTGTCGACCGTATAACACCTCTCGAACGACAGAAATATATGCTTGGGAAAGTACTCACTATACTCGATGCCGATATTAAATTCGCTGCTTTTGAAGAAGTATCTGTATGGTTTAAGAAGCTGATCAACTCCCTGAAACAGATGAACTTCTCAGGTTATAGGTCTGATGAGTTCTTTAAGTATGAGCAAGAGGTGGATAGTATGTTAACAGAAATAATTAAGTCATGATTGAGAAGAGAGCTTTTCAAAAAGTATATACAAAACTGACCAGGATAACAAAGGCAACCTGTTCTGTAATGGCGCCTGGTATCGGGTATGATGAACTGGCAACAGTAAACGGACGCCTTGCTCAGGTTGTCAAGATACTGGGTGATGAGGTTACCCTGCAGATCTTTTCAGGAACCGAAGGTATCCCGACTAATGCCGAGCTTGTTTTCCTCGGCAAACCGCCGGTACTTAAGGTTGATGATGACCTTGCCGGAAGGTTCCTAAATGCCTATGGAGAACCTATAGATGGCGGACCTGCCCTCAACGGGAAGGAAAGGGAGATCGGCGGACCTTCAGTTAACCCTGTCAGAAGGATGCAGCCTTCAGAGCTTATTGCTACAGGGATTGCCGGGATCGACCTTAACAACACCCTTGTTACCGGACAGAAGATTCCGTTTTTTGCCGACCCCGATCAGCCCTTCAACCAGGTTATGGCTACTGTTGCCCTGAGGGCTGAGGCTGACAAGATCATTCTTGGAGGAATGGGTCTGTCGAATGATGATTATCTGTATTACAAAGGAGTTTTTGAAAATGCCGGTGCCCTTGAAAGGATCATCGCCTTTATCAACACAACTGAGAACCCCCCTGTTGAAAGGCTTCTTGTTCCGGATATGGCCCTGGCTGCTGCCGAATACTTTGCTGTAGAGAAGAAGGAAAAGATACTTGTGCTTCTTACAGACATGACCATGTATGCTGATGCTCTGTCGATCGTTTCAAACAGGATGGACCAGATTCCTTCAAAAGACAACATGCCGGGTTCACTTTACAGCGACCTTGCAAAGATCTATGAGAAAGCTGTCCAGTTCCCTGACGGAGGTTCGATAACAATCATTGCAGTTACCACTCTGTCGGGCGGCGATATTACCCATGCCATTCCCGACAACACTGGTTATATAACAGAGGGACAGCTTTTCCTGAGGCGCGACGCAGAGATAGGAAAAGTTATCGTCGACCCCTTCAGGTCTCTCTCTAGGCTGAAACAGCTTGTTATTGGAAAGCAGACAAGGGAGGATCATTCAAATGTGATGAACAGCGCAGTAAGGCTCTATGCCGATGCGGCAAACGCACGTACAAAACACGAGAACGGATTCGACCTGTCTGACTATGACGAGAGAACACTTAAATTCGCAAAGGAATATTCAAAAGAACTTCTGGCCATTGATATCAACATCGACATCACTTCAATGCTCAATACGGGATGGAGACTCTTTGCAGAATACTTTAGCCCCGAAGAAATTGGTATCAAGGAAGAACTGGTCAGAAAATACTGGCCCCTTAAGAATTAAAACCAGGCACTGACGAAATGGCTATACGGTTTCAATATAACAAGATATCGCTTCAGAACCTTAACAAGCAACTCAAGATAAGGACAAGGGCCCTGCCCATCCTTAAGAATAAAGAGTCGGCACTGAGGATTGAAGTGAAAAAGGCCAGGAATATTGCCGAGGAGTATCTTAGGGAACTTCATGTTATTCTCGAACGTTACAACGAAGGAGCAAGACTATGGGCTGAATTCGACTCCTCCCTTCTCTCAATAAAGGAGATAAAGGTAAAGTATATCAAGATTGCAGGTATTAAGATCCCTGAATTCGATGATATCTCTTTCGCAATAAAGGATTTCAGCTTGTTTGACAATCCTCACTGGTTCCCCGAAGGGATTAAGATACTTAAGGATCTGTATACTACGCTGGCTAAGAAAGATCTGGCCCTTAAAAAGATGGATATGCTTAACTATGCCAGGAAAAAGACTACCCAGAAGGTAAACCTTTATGAAAAGGTCCAGATTCCGGGATACGAAGAAGCAATCAGAAGGATTAAGAGTTTTCTGGAAGATGAGGAGAATCTCCTTAAGTCGGCTCAGAAGATAATTAAATCGAGACAGGAAGAAACCTCAAGAGCAGAAGTATGATAACAGACATCAGAAAATATACCTTTCTAGTCTATCACAATGACTACGACAAGCTGCTCAATGCACTTCGAGAAGCAGGTGTTGTGCATATATCGCAGAAGAGGAAGATAACGGAAGGTTCCTCTGTAGATAAGGAACTTAAGCTCCTTAAAAGATACAGGAGTGCTATAAAACATATATCATCGCTTGCCCCCGGAGCCGTTCCGGCCGGATCAGATATAAAACCGGAAGCTGCGCTTGAGGGGTTTGAACAGCTTCTTAAAAACATAGATGAGGCCAGGCAACAGATCGAGGTACTCAAACCCGAAGCTGAGAAAGCATCGCCCTGGGGTGAGTTTGACAGGAGCTCTATAGAAAAGCTCGGTTCAGAAGGCTGGGAAGTTAAGCTTTATTCCTGCTCCGAGAAGAGATTCGACAGCAGATGGGAAGAAGAATACACTATTGAGATAATCAGCAGTTCAAGGGGAAGACTCTATTTCGCCATAGTACACAGAAGCGGAGAAGAGCCGGATATCCAGGCCGACCCGGAGAAGATGCCCGTACGCACAGCCGGATTAGTTAACGCTGAGATCGAAGCTCTTCAGAACGGTATAGAGGAGAAGACCTCGAGCCTGGCTGAGATGGCGCCTGCATGGCTCCATGCCCTTGAGAAGGGAAACACCTCCCTGATAAACACGGTTGAGTATTTCGAAACCTCCAGCCAGGCCGACAAATACGCAGAAGACAACCTCTATGTGCTTGAAGGATGGGTGCCTGTTGATGATGAGAATAAGGTAACGGAGGTTCTTCAGACTCTCGACTGTTTCTCGTTTGTATCCCTTCCTGAAGAAGGAGAGAAAATACCGGTTATTCTTAAGAATTCAAAGTTTGCAAAGCTCTTTGAACCTATAGGAAAGCTGTATGCCCTTCCCAACTACAGGGAAATGGACCTTACCCCTTTCTTTGCCCCCTTCTTCGTTCTGTTCTTTGGAATGTGCCTCGGAGATGCAGGGTATGGACTGCTTTTCCTCGTGGGTGGCTTCTTTCTCAGGAAGAAGGTAAAGAAAGACTTCCGGCCCTTTGTAACTCTTGCACAGTATTTCGGAGTGGCAACCATTGTTCTTGGTATGGTATCGGGAACCTTCTTCGGAATGAACCTTATCGATTCAGGTTATACAATCTCACAGCAGTCGGTGGTTAAGATGCAGGATGCCGGGGTGCCCCCGAATGTAATAACCATGCTTGAAGATGTTAAAGGAGTATCTTTTGGTTCAAGAAAAGCTTTTACAGAAGAGGTGAGCGCCGCTATTGGCGAAACACAATTAAGGGAATATAAGACAGCAATTCTTAAAAGTGCCGACTCAAAGTTGCCTTTTATTAATTCGTTCAGACATCTGATGCTCGAACCTATAAGCATGTTTTACCTTGCACTTGCTATTGGCGGTCTCCAGATCATCTTCGGAATGGTGGTTAAAATATTTAATATAACAAAGTACAGGGGCTTTAAATACAGTCTTTCAACAATTGGCTGGGTCTTGCTTGTACTTACCCTCGTTGTCTTCAAGGGCGGACCTATGCTTGGTTATTTTGAAGCAGAAAAGACAAAACTGGTTTCACAGATCCTTATGGGCCTTTCAGCCGTTCTGATACTATTTTTTAACTCACCGGGTAAAAATGTATTTGCGCAGGCCGGACTTGGTATCTGGGATGCCTATGGGATGATAACTGGCATGTTCGGAGATCTCCTTTCGTATATCAGGCTTTTTGCACTTGGAATCTCGTCGTCGATACTTGGATTTGTATTCAACGATATTTCAATGCAGATGGCTTCAATTCCATTCGTGGGCTGGCTTCTTTTTATAATAATGTTTATTGTGGGTCACTCACTTAACCTCGGACTGGCAACCCTCGGCGCCTTTGTCCATCCCATGAGGCTTACCTTTGTCGAGTTCTATAAAAATGCCGGTTTCAGCGGCGGAGGAATTGAATATAAACCTTTCAAAATAAAACAGTAATCAATAACTTAAGAAAATAATTATGGAAACAACAAATCTTATGGCTGGTGCAGGAAACTTACCTGTTATTATTGCATACCTTGGATTGGCGTTAATGGTCATCCTCAGCGGGATCGGCAGTGCTGTCGGAGTGTCGATGGGTGGCAATGCCACTATCGGTGCTCTTAAAAAGAACCCCGACGCTTTTGGTAACTACATGCTCCTTAGTGCTCTCCCCGGCACCCAGGGTCTTTACGGCTTTGGCGGCTTCTTTATCCTGAACAGCAGTGGTGTTATCAGCTCTGAAATGACCATGCTTCAGGGTATCGCTATCATGGCAGCCGGTCTTACTCTGGGTATCGTAGGCCTTTTTTCAGCCATGCAACAGGGTAAGGTTTGTGCTAACGGTATTGCATCCATTGGTGCCGGAAACAACGTATTCGGTAATACCATGATCCTTGCCGTGTTCCCGGAACTTTATGCAATTATAGCATTTGCAGCTACCTTCCTTATCAGTACTTCAATCTGACAGATCAATAGCGCAAAGGTACTTCTGCAGAATGCCCCGGTGAACTTAATCCTTTCACGGGGCATTCTGTTTTTATACCGATCCGTCCTTGCCTTATTTAAACAAATACACTATGCTTACTTATACTTTCAGCGGATTTTTATAATTTTGTCATCTTTATTTAGATTAAATTCATCCAACAAAGCAATTTTTTAATTGTTATACTCTTGGTTAAATAATTATTTGCAGTGAGTCCAATGGATAAGGAGCAGGATAAGATCCTCAGTAAGGTTACTTCGGGAGAATACAAGTATGGTTTCTACACGGATATTGAAACCGAACGTATAGCCAGGGGGCTTAACGAGGATGTTGTAAGAACGATTTCTGCAAAGAAGGGAGAACCTGAATGGCTTCTGGATTTTCGTCTTAAGGCCTTCAGACACTGGCAGGGCATGAAAATTCCGCGCTGGTCGAATCTTAAGCTTCCTGAGATTGACTTTCAGGACATAATTTATTATGCAGCCCCCAGGCAGAAAGTGGCACCCGACTCTCTCGACGATATAGATCCGGAACTTAAGAAGACCTTTGACAAGCTTGGCATACCTCTCGAAGAGCAGAAACATCTGGCAGGGGTTGCTGTTGATGCCGTAATGGACAGCGTAAGTGTCAAGACCACTTTCCGTGAGACCCTTGCTGAGATGGGAATCATCTTCTGCTCATTCAGTGAGGCTGTAAGGGAATATCCCGATCTTGTGAAACGTTATATGGGAACCGTTGTTCCCTATACGGATAATTTTTTTGCTACACTTAACTCGGCAGTATTCAGCGACGGATCATTCTGTTATATCCCCAAGGGGGTCAGGTGTCCGATGGAACTATCGACATATTTCCGGATCAACTCAGCCAACACCGGTCAGTTCGAACGTACTCTCCTGGTTGCCGACGAAGAGAGCTATGTCAGCTACCTTGAAGGTTGTACGGCCCCTATGAGGGACGAAAACCAGCTCCATGCCGCTATTGTGGAGATTATTGCTGAGAAAAATGCCGAGGTAAAATATTCAACGGTGCAGAACTGGTATCCGGGCGACAGAAACGGCAAAGGTGGTATCTTCAACTTTGTAACCAAACGGGGGATATGCAAGGGAGAGAATTCAAAAATATCATGGACCCAGGTAGAGACAGGTTCGGCAATAACATGGAAATATCCTTCATGCATACTCAGGGGTGACAATTCAACAGGAGAATTCTACTCGGTTGCTGTAACCAATAATTACCAGCAGGCCGATACCGGTACCAAGATGATACATATAGGAAAGAACACTAAAAGCACCATAATATCCAAAGGTATCTCCGCAGGATTCGGTCAGAACAGTTACAGGGGACTTGTAAAGGTTCTCAGGAATGCATCAAACGCAAGGAATTTCTCACAATGCGACTCCCTGCTCCTTGGTGATAAATGTGGTGCCCATACCTTCCCTTATCTTGAAGTCGATAACCAGACAGCCATTGTGGAACATGAAGCTACCACTTCAAGAATAGGAGAGGATCAGATATTTTACTGCAACCAGAGAGGTATCTCAACAGAAGATGCTATAGGACTTATTGTCAATGGTTATGCAAAGGAAATTTTAAACAAGCTTCCCATGGAATTTGCAGTGGAAGCACAGAAGCTTCTTCAGATAAGTCTTGAAGGAAGTGTCGGTTAATTAAGAATTTAAGTCAATATCAGATATTATGCTTGTTATCAGGAATCTTAAAGTATCCATAGAAGGAAAAAATATTCTAAAGGGAATTGACCTCGAAATAGGAAAAGGAGAGGTACATGCCATCATGGGACCCAACGGATCGGGGAAAAGCACCCTTGCTTCAGTTCTGGCCGGCAGGGAGTTTGCCACTGTCACTGAAGGCAGCATAACCTATTGCGGCAATAACCTTCTCGACATGTCTCCTGAAGACAGATCCAAAGAGGGAATTTTCCTTGGTTTCCAGTATCCGATAGAGATTCCGGGTGTAAGCATGGTGAACTTTATGAAGAGCGCTGTCAATGAACACCGGAAACACCGTGGCCTGGCACCTCTGTCAGCTTCGGATTTTCTTAAGCTGATGAGAGAGAAAAAGGAGCTTGTCGAAATTGACTCGAAGCTGACAAACCGTTCAGTTAATGAAGGCTTTTCAGGAGGAGAAAAGAAGAAGAACGAGATCTTCCAGATGGCAATGCTTGAGCCTAAACTGGCAATTCTCGACGAGACTGATTCAGGGCTCGATATTGATGCTCTCCGTATAGTTGCCACAGGGGTTAACAGGCTTAAAAAACCTGATAACTCAACGATAGTCATAACACATTATCAGAGACTGCTCGATTATATAGTCCCCGATTTCGTTCACGTACTTTACGACGGACGTATTGTCAGGAGTGCAGGCAGAGAACTGGCCCTGGAACTTGAGGATAAGGGATACGACTGGATTAAGAAAGAGGTTGAAAACCAGGACTGAGATGAATGGTAACAGTGAAATAACAGACAAATACACCGGCCTCTTCAACGGGAATATTAAGCAGATAGAAGAGAGATCTTCTCCCTTTATAAACTCGTTCAGAAGACCAGCTATGGAACGGTTTAACCTGCTGGGAATCCCTGACAGGAAAAATGAGGCCTATAAATATGCAAACCTGGATCTTTTTTTCAGGCACGAGTATAAGGGCATCTTTATGCCCGGTGAAGAGGATTTCATTAAGGCTGAAGAGTTCAGATGCGACGTTGCCGCGCTTGACTCACACGGGATAGTTTTACTCAACGGATTCTACCCGACCCTGAACGGTAAACTGCAGCAGCTGCCGGGAGGAGTATGGGTGGGAAGTCTTAACGAAGCCTCTGTGAGATTCGCCGACCTTGTACAAAAACATTATGGCAGATATGCAAATACTGAGACCGATGGACTTGTTGACCTGAATACTGCGATGGCGTCTGACGGAATCTTTGTATATGTTCCCTCAGGGGTTGTATTGGAGAAACCGATTCAGATAGTCAACCTGGTTGATTCTGATGACGACGTTTTTAACCAGCATCGCAATCTTATTGTTGTTGAAGAGAATGCTGAAGCCACACTTATAATATGCGACCACACCCTTTCACCCAGGCGCTTCCTTACCAATGCTGTCACCGAAATCCATGTGGGAGAGTCAGCAGTATTTGATATCATAAGGGTTCAGAACGAACACAATAACGCCTGCAAGATCACTCATACCTTTATCCACCAGGAAAGAAGCAGCAGGGTGTCTTCAAGTAATGTAACGCTTCACGGCGGACTTGTAAGGAATAATACCTACCATAAGCTTGGCGGAGAGCATGCTGAAGCAAATTCCTACGGTCTTTACCTGGCTGATAAATGGCAGCATGTCGATAATTATGTGAATGTCGAGCATGCTTTCCCAGATTGTACAAGCAACCAGCTCTTCAAAGGGGTCATCGACGAAATGGCGACAGGGGCCTTTAACGGAAGAATCTTCGTTGCCCCGGGAGCACACGGAACCCTTGCTTACCAGAAAAATAACAGCATCCTCCTTACTGATGATGCAAAAATGGACACCAAGCCTCAGCTGGAGATCTATGCCGATGATGTGAAATGCAGTCACGGAGCAACAGTGGGTCAGCTTGACGAGAATGCCCTGTTTTATCTCAGGTCGAGAGGTATTGATAAACGCGAAGCCCGGCTCATGCTTATGTTCGGTTTTGCCCATGAGGTGATACAGAATATCAGAGTTGAAGCCCTGAGAGAAAGGATGGATAATCTTGTAATGCAGAGGCTAAGGGGAGAACTGTCGCGTTGTGCCAGCTGCATGGTCAAATGCGGGTAATTATTTGTAGATATGAAAGATATTTCTGAAATCAGGGCCGATTTCCCCTTGCTTCAGCGCAGTGTTTACGGAAAGCCACTGATCTATTTTGATAACGGAGCCACAACACAGAAACCCCAGTGTGTGCTCGATGCCGTCAGGGATGTATATACGTCATACAACGGTAATGTTCACAGAGGAGTTCATGCCATGAGCGATCTTACCTCGGAAGTCTTTGAGAATGCAAGGGAAAAAGTAAGGCTGTTCATCAATGCAGAGAAGCACGAGGAGATAATCTTTACCTCCGGTACCACCGGCTCCATAAATACTGTTGCCTTCTCGTTCGGCGAAAGATTTGTCGGGAGGGGAGATGAAATCATTGTCAGCCACCTCGAACATCATGCCAACATTGTCCCATGGCAGATGATGTGTGAGAGAAAGGGAGCCCGTTTGAAAGTCATTCCCATTGACAACAACGGAGAGCTTATTTTCAGTGAATATCTGAAACTCCTTAGCCCGAAAACCAGAATCGTGGCAGTAGCCCAGGCTTCCAATGCCCTTGGTACTATTGTGCCTGTTGAGAAGATCATTGAAGCAGCCCACTCGGAAGGGATTCCTGTACTGGTCGACGGGGCTCAGGGAATCCAGCACGGACTCACTGATGTGCAGCAGATGGGCTGTGACTTCTATGCCTTTTCGGGTCACAAGATATACGGTCCTACAGGAACCGGAATACTCTACGGAAGGGAAAAATATCTTGAAGAACTGCCGCCCTGCCAGGGAGGAGGTGATATGGTTGGGAAGGTCACATTTGATAAAACAACATATAATACCCTTCCTTTTAAGTTTGAAGCAGGAACAATGAACTATGCCGGAGCTATCGGCCTTGCCCGTGCCCTTGATTATGTAAATGACACAGGAAGAGAAGAAATTGCTGCCAGGGAAAAGATGTTGCTTGACTACGCCACTCAAAGACTTTCGGCTATAAGCAAGCTAAAGATCTACGGTAACTCTTCAGATAAGATATCAACCATCTCCTTCCTTCTCGATGGGATCCACCAGTACGACACCGGAACCATCCTTGACAAGCTCGGCATTGCCGTAAGAACGGGGACACACTGTGCTCAGCCGGTTATGGACCATTTCGGGATTGACGGAACCGTCAGAGCTTCAATGTGCTTCTATAATACAACGGAGGAAATTGATGCCCTCGCAGACGGAATAGAAAAAGTAATCAGCATGTTTTCATAGATATGTTATGACAATAAACGACATTCAGGAAACCATAATAGGCGAGTTCTCAGCATTTGATGACTGGATGGACAAGTATAACCTTCTTATCGACCTGGGGAAAGATACCCCTGCTATCGACCCGCTTTATAAAACAAAGGATTTCCTTATAGAAGGATGCCAGTCAAAAGTATGGCTGCATCCCGATTTTGACGGTGAGAAAATCTCCTTTACCGCTGACAGTGATGCCATAATAACAAAAGGCATCGTTGCCCTGCTTATTAGAGTTTTCTCAGGAAGAACTCCCGATGAGATCATTGGTGCCGAACTCTACTTCATCGACAGGATAGGACTAAGACAGAACCTGTCGCCAACCCGTTCAAACGGGTTACTTGCAATGATCCGCCAGATGAAACTATACGCAATGGCTTTTAAGGCAAAAAGTAATCAGTTTAACAATGGATCCCTCAGAACAACTTGAAATCGAAACACGGATAGGCCAGGTGCTTAAAAGCATCTACGATCCTGAAATCCCGGTTAATATTTACGATCTGGGACTCATATACGACGTAAGTGTCGATGATGATCATGTGGCACATATAACCATGACCCTCACAGCTCCCAACTGTCCGATGGCCGATGACCTTCTGGAAGAGGTCAGGTACAAGGTAGGAGGTACCCGGGGGGTGAAGGAATGCGACCTTAAGCTTACTTTTAACCCGCCCTGGGACAGGAGTATGCTTAGTGAAGAGGCAAAGCTTGAACTTGGCTTCCTCTGACACGAGATGGAAGCTTCAAGGCAAGAGTCGCTGACCCTGATGATCAGGCAGAAAGCTCTGGAGGCCGGCTTCAGCCTTTGTGGTTTTGCAAAGGCTTCTGAACTGCTTCTTCAGGGGAAAAAGATCAGTGACTGGTGCTCTGCCGGGATGAACGGATCAATGGACTACCTTTGCAGAAACCTGCAGGCCAGGTCAGATCCTTCCCTGCTCATTCCGGGAACTGCTTCAGTGATTGTTACCGGCCTGAGTTATTCAAATGCTGTAAGATACGGAGGTGACGGCCTGCCGGTTATTTCGAGATACGCAACAGGGAAGGACTACCATGAGGTTGTTAAAGCGAAACTTAAGAGCATAATTTCATTTATCAGGTTGGAAGAGCCTTCTGCATCTGCAAGGGCCTTCGTTGATACCGCTCCGGTTCTTGAAAAAGCCTGGGCCCAGAAGGCAGGACTTGGCTGGCAGGGACGGCATTCCTTAATCATCAACAGAGATATCGGATCATTTTTCTTTATAGGAATAATACTCACCGACCTCTCTCTTAAATATGATGCTCCTTATGAGGATGACCTGTGCCAGGGTTGCAGAAAATGCATAACAAGCTGCCCCACGGGAGCAATTAATGATGACCGGACGATAGATGCACGCCGCTGTATTGCCTACCTGACAATCGAAGATGACAATGCTGTCCCTGATGCCTTAATTGATAAGATGGGCGGAAGGATTTTTGGATGTGATCTGTGTCAGGAAGTGTGCCCCTGGAACCACAATATACATACAAACGAAACACCGGAATTCATTATTTCTGATGATCTGGCATCCATGACCGCTGATGACTGGATGAACCTCAGCCCCGGACGTTTCTCAGAACTATTCAGGCGCTCGCCTGTGAGACGCGGGGGATATTCGCGACTGAAGAAAAATATTGACGCTGCTTTCCCCTTTTCTTCTGACAGGAAGGAAAAGTAATTTTCGTGTATGTTCAAAAGCCTGAAAACCTGATTGCCGGTTAACGGTCAGCTATCACAGTCACCACTACTTCTCTTACCTGCCTCGGACCATCAAATTCGCACAGGAATATATTCTGCCATGTTGACAGCCCCGGCCTGCCATCAGTTACCGGTATACTCTCCGAAGCACCTACCAGTCCCGACTTAAGATGCGAGTCCCCGTTATTGTCCTGACGATCGTGTTCCCATATTCCTGAGGGAATCAGCCTGTTAAGCAGGGTTATTACATCATTCTGAACCGACTGGTCCCAGTTCTCCTGAATCATGATTCCAGCTGTTGAACCCCTGGCGTAAACCGATACTATACCCGTTATCACCCTGCTCTCAGTTACCACAGAGGCAACTTCCTGAGTAATGTCGTAAAGCCCGTACTTCCTGTCAGTCCTTACCTTTATTGTCTTTTGCATTTATTCCTGTATTGATCAGAAGTAAATTTACAAATATCAATTATAATATGAAGAAAGCAGACTGAGGCTATGAAGAGAATACTGTAAAGACGGTTGGCAGACAGGGAGCAGGATAAAATAAAAAAAGGGAACACCCAGGCGGGTTCCCTTTTTTACAATTAACACCATTAACCAATCATATTTTAACTGACATCATCTGCCATAATCCTTGAGGATATTCATAAGCTTCTGCCGTGTGAAGAAGATCCTGCTTTTTACAGTTCCGATTTTCAGTCCAAGCTTATCGGCTATCTCATGATACTTATACCCATCGAGATGCATCCTGAAAGGAACTTTGAATTCATCACTGAGTGAATCAATTGCCATTTCTATTTCACCCTCTGCATATTTCGACTCGGGAGAAACAAAACCCTTGTCATGAGGCATATTCAGATAGTATAGATCCTGCGTCCCGTCAATGATAGTGTTCTCTTTAACGTTCCTCCTGTAATTGTTAATGAAAGTATTCTTCATTATGGTGAACACCCAGGCCTTCAGATTTGTATAATCTACAAACTTATCCTTGTAGGTGATGGCTTTGAGGTAGGTATCCTGAACCAGATCAAGAGCAGTGTCCCTGTCGGAGGTAAGACTCATGGCGAACCTGTGGAGGTTGCCCTTCATTTCTATCAGATTGTTGTTGAATTCATATGTCGTCATAGGTCTGTATTTTTTAAGTTTGTTGAAGCAAATTTATACGATTAATAAAGGATAAACAAATCTTAATATCTTCAAATCCTTATATTCTAAGAAACTTCTAAATAAGCATCATAGCTAAAGCATAGTATATGAAAGGAATAGACATGTTCTTACAACTTTTGTTTAAATACTGTAACTGTCCTTAATTTTAAATCAGAACATGTTTTTAAAAGAAAGTGACTTCACGGGATAAGATCCTGAGCTTTATAGTGGGAAGGATATAAGACGTCATATAATCAAACAGATAGATTAATATTGCCTGCGACATGTGATTATTGCCTTCATGGAGTAATTAATATCCTCTTCTTTTGTATTTTTAAAAGAAAAAAACATGGAATTCAATGTAAGACTGAGAAACGGTCAGGTGCTGAGAGGAATGATAAAAAGTCCGGGTGATCATATAAAAGCGGTGGTCATCCTTGTTCATGGACTCGGAGAGCATATCAGGCGTTATGAACAATGGGCAGGGCTGTTTAACACAGAGGGAATTGGGTTTACGGGAGTTGACCTTCCAGGTCACGGCCTGTCCGACGGGGCAAGGGGACGTATACGCAGTTACAACCTTCTGACAGATATGATAGACATCCTTATAAGCGAGTGCAGAAAGACATTTCCGGGGCTTCCTGTTTTTCTTTACGGGCACAGCCTGGGAGGTGCAATAGTGGCAAACTATCTGTTGAAAAAGAAACCTCTCATAAAAGGCGCAATAATCACATCTCCATGGCTCAGGCTTTCATTTGAGCCGCCTGCTTCAAAAAGAATAATAGCCTCGGTAGCAAGTTTTATAATGCCTGGCCTCGTTCAGCCATCAGGACTGCAGGTGGCTCATCTTTCGCATGACCCGGAGGTTGTAAAGGCCTACTCTGAAGATCCTCTTGTTCACGACAAAATTTCTGTAAGGCTTTTTCATGATACCTGTTCAGCAGCTTCCTCTGCTCTTCTTAATGCTTCGAAGCTTCAAACCCCGCTGCTGCTGATGCATGGCAGCGATGATATGATATGTTCGGTTGAAGGCACCAGGGAGTTTGCCCGACAGACCAGGATGGCAGAACTAAAGATATGGGAGGGGGCATATCACGAGCT
>JAVEZD010000007.1:0-15634 GCA_034003165.1 Bacteroidales bacterium
ACAAGGAGAGAAGCTCCAATAACAGTAGCTAGTGAACTTAAAACGATTTTTTTGATTGCTTTCATCTATTATTGTTTTTGGTTTCTGAAATAATTACACAATTATCGTGCAAAATTCCATGATCTTTTCCAATATATGATAAACATCAGTGTTCATCCGCATCGTGAAAGCCCGTTATCATTCCCCTGAAAAGAGAGGTGGGCTTTGCACCAAGGGTGCAGGTATAGATATGTATTACAAGGAAAACGGATAAAAGAAACCCCATTGTTATGTGAAGTATGTCAGTAAGAATAAGGCCACTGACTCCAAAAACCCTTTGTACTGTGACTTCAGGGAAAAGCAGGCCCAGTCCCGAGATTATAACAAGAGGCATTGCAACATACATTGCAAGTACATACGAGAGTTTCTGAAGGGGATTGAATTTCCTATCAAGGGTTACAGGGAAGGGATGCTTTTCTCCCCTGAACATACCGCTTACATAATATCTTACCTGGGCCATAAGGTCCGGAACAAAATTCTCCCTGCCGATTTTGTAATACTTCCCGTTTCCGGTGAGGATATTAGCTGTCACAAAAAATACATAATTTGCTGTCAGTATCACGGCAGCCAGATTATGCCACTTGACAGAACTCTGGAAACCTAGAAGAAGAAAAGATTCTTCATTCCCTGTATATTGCATACTTATCCCCGTGTAAATCAGGATAATAATCATAATGGCATTAATCAAATGCCATAGTCTGACCCATATTGGATAAAGATACATTCCTTTGAACTTTATTTTTTCTTTTTCAAAAATATCCTGACACTCACATGCGCAGCTATGGCCGCACCAAGAAGTACGAAAATAACAAAACTTATGTTATTTAGATACCTGTTCCTTGTAGCCCCTATCACATACGACTGGTTAAGTATTACGGCATTAAGGAAACCGTCGCGCCGCTGCTCCTTCGACTGGAACTTATAAAGAGATTCCATAAGCATGGAATTCTGACTATGGCATTCATTGCACTTCCTCACAGCCATATCGGCTGGGTTGATCTTATGAGATACCAGAACAGAATCGTTGAGCGATGAGTGACATTCAATGCATCGCACACTTCTGAAATGGGAAGCCTGATTCGGCAGCCAGTCGTGCTTGTCGATGAGATTCACCTCCTCCTTGCCCGTGAGTAGCTTATAGCGGTTGAAATCACTGTGGCAGTTAAGACATATATCATTATCATAGGAGATTGTCATCTCAAGGTTGGTGGTGTTCCTTATGCTGATCCTGTATTCATGGGGATCATGACATTTCCAGCATGAAAATCCTTCTTCCTCAAGGGGAAAATGAACACTCTCCTGATAATCAACTTCTATCTCTTCAAAGTTGAACTGGGCAAACATGTCATCTCCCCCGTGACAGTCGATACAGTTGAAGTTTTCTTCCATCCTGAGTTCACCGGGATGCGGAAACTCGGAATATCCGTACGAATGA
The DNA here is from genome assembly GCA_034003165.1 of Bacteroidales bacterium. Classification (GTDB taxonomy): domain Bacteria; phylum Bacteroidota; class Bacteroidia; order Bacteroidales; family VadinHA17; genus LD21. Next base: position 1,475 of record JAVEZD010000007.1, read on the forward strand.
CAGTCTGTACAACTGAAACTCTTGTGGTTTGAACCGTAAAAATGATCCCTCTCAATAACCCTTTCGGAACACATCGTCTCCTTTAATGTCTTCCCGTTGTTCTGGTTTGTATACTCATACTGATCCTGCCCATGACACAGAAAGCAGTTTTCGTTGTCCTCAAAGAAAGGAGACTTGTAGGCTGCAGTATCGACAGACTCACTGTCTGAACCGGACTGAGGGAAGTATCCGGCACCATCCGTTGTTGCCTGAATAAAAAAGAAAAGTGAAAGCAGTATTACCTTTAGTGATCTCATCAACAGTATCAATTGATAACTAGAACCTTACAGTTACGTTAAAACCTACCAGATATTCGCCTTTTGCAAAGTTGTTTGTATTATACAGCAGATTGCGCTGGTTGATTATCTGCGAGTAGTTGGCAACAAATACCTGAAAGGTGTGGGTTGCCGTACCAATCTCCCAACCTGCCGACAGGTTAGGTTTCGGCTGCTCATCCAGGTTCTGTTTAGTAAGCAACTGATCATACTCGAGTATCAATGAATGTGAGCTTGATACTGAAACTTTTGCTCCTGCCGATAATCCGATATTAAGGTTGCTGTACTTCTGCCCGTCGCGGTATTGGGGAACCGAATTAAAATAAGCAAGAGAAGGCGCCACCTGAAGTGAAAAGACCTCGTTGAATTTCCTTGCCACTATAAACTGCGTGAAATATGATAGCCTGTGAATATCCCTGTATCGCTCAACAGGCCCGAAAGCTTCCTTCCTCTGAAGATCGAGCACAACATTGCCATAATATGATAATGAAACCGGAATCTTGTCATCCTCGGTCTGAGCCAGTATCAGATATTTCCATTGCAGATCCTGTAACTTGTAATCCTTGGTTGTCCCAAACCCCAGCATTAACCTGTCGGTGATCCCGAAATTCAGACCTATACGGGTGTTGGCTGCACCAAAAACCCCGAAGAGATTATGATAGTTTTCAATAAGACTGAAACGGTGATGTATCTCAAGCTCAATACCCCCCTTGTAAGGTGTTGCCACTGTATGGTTATCAACAAGAAGACTTGTTCCGAAGGTAAACCTGACAGGCTTTGAAACATTCTCTTCCTGTCCGTATACCATTATACCCACCAGTGCAAACAAAACTGCCAAAATGAATCTCTTTCTCATCTCTCAATCATTTAACATTTCAGGAAATTACTTATTATCAGGAGCGCCCTGTTCAATCCAGTTGAAAATCTTCTGCTTTTCAGCAGGTAGTGTAAAGGCTGAATGACCTGCCGATTCAAGTTTCTGATAAAGCTCGCTCGATCCAGCAGGCTTTTCTACATAGCCACCAGTTGTAAGTGATTCATAAGAATAACCGTCCCTTAGATCCGGTTCCCTGGACCCCTTGTGACAGCTGATACAATTTCGGGTGAAGATAGGCTGTATCTCATCCTGAAATAAAACAGGCACTTCAGGATCCAGCTCTTCAACCTCAAAAGAATACTTCTCACACGAAGCCAACAGTACTGCCAGCACAAAAACCATGAAAGCAACTACCACCCGGTCTGAAATATGAGTCTTTTGTCTCATCTCCCTTTTATTGTTATTTGTTTCACAAATATACCTGAATTTGTTGATTAATAAATTATTACCCACCCATTTTTTATTAAGAATTAAATGCTGTTTATCACCTTGAAAGTTGATTTTTATCATCAGTCGTGGTGATTTATTTCTTCACAGCAAAAGTCTGTAAGCCGGGGGCAAAGTAAAAAACCCGGTATGTCAGTGACATCCCGGGTTTAAAAGAGGTGTTAGGTAAGGATAATTAAATGTCAGAATTTATATGCATTGTCAGCAATAAGCTTGTCGGCAATCCTTCTGCGTGCATCTTTAACATTTACCCCGGCGGTGATTGTCAGATTTCCGGTTGCCGAAGCAAGTCTTTCATCAGTGCTGCATCCCGGCATCGAATTGAACGCATCGGAAGCCGATTTTCTTATGAGCGAGGCAGTATCATATACGTTTACATCGAGGATGTCTTTAAAGACACTTACATCGTGATTTAATGCAGCCAGTTTTTCAATCCTGAGACAAAGAGATTCAGACAGATAGGTTTCCATCATCATCTCAGTGATATTCATAAGGATCTCCTGTTCATGAACAAGTTTCTTATCAAACTCCTTAACGGCACAGTGAATGGCCAGCAGGGTAAGTTTCTTGAAGTTACTTATATATCTGCGTTTTTCAGTAAAATAATCCTCTCCTTCCTTCCTGCCTGAGTCGAGGGCGCCTGCTTCCTCATATAGCTTTGCAGCTTCGCCAAAGAGGTCGAAGTCTCCCTTCATAGCTCTTTTCATTGCCGTATCTGATACCAGAAGACGGTTTATTTCATTGGTTCCCTCGAAGATCCTGTTAATCCTTGAGTCGCGGTATCCCCTTTCGACATCCATCTCGGCCGAATAACCCATCCCGCCATGTATCTGTACTGCCTCATCAGCTATGAAGTCGAGCATCTCTGAACCTACTACCTTAAGAAGGGCGGCTTCGACGGCATAATGGCTTATGGCATCTATAGAAGCTCTACCCTTGTCGCCACCTTCTTCCTTAAGCTTAACTGTCAGCTCATCAACATCACTACTGGCTCTGTAAACTGCTGATTCAGTAGCAAAAAGCCTGATAACCTGATCGGCCAGCTTTTGCTTAATTGCGCCAAAGGAAGAGATAAGGGCACCGAACTGTTTTCTTTCATTGGCGTACTTTACTGAGTCGTTGATTGCCTTTTTTGCGGCACCAATGACATTGGCTCCAAGCTTCAGCCTACCCATGTGAAGGATGCTGAGTGCTATCCTGAATCCTTCTCCGCGTTTTCCCAGCAGGTTTTCAACGGGCACCTTCACATCGTTATAATAGATCTGGGCAGTGGATGATCCCTTGATACCCATCTTGTGTTCGTCGGGACCAATAACTACTCCGGGGGTATTGCTTTCAACAATAAAGGCACTGAGTACCCTGTCATTGTCTATCTTGGCGAAAACCACCTGAGTATCGGCAAATCCGGCGTTGGTGATCCACATCTTCTGTCCGTTGAGTATATAGTGTTTCCCGTCGTCCGAGAGCTTTGCATTGGTTTTTCCCGAGTTGGCGTCACTTCCTGCTCCTGGTTCGGTAAGACAGTAGGCCCCTATAAGCTCACCCGTTGCCAGCTTAGTCACGTAACGCTGCCTCTGGTCCTCATTTCCATAGTACATTATGGGAAGGGTTCCTATTCCGCAATGAGCCATATAGGCCACCGAGAAGGAATAACCGGCACCCGTGGTTTCAGCGACCAGCATCTGTGTGACGAAGGACTGACCAAAGCCACCATATTCCTCGGGAATGCTTATGCCCATCAGGCCAAGATCGCCAGACTTTCTGAGGATGGTCTTCATCAGTTCCCTGTCTCCTTTTTCCACATCTGAAAGAGCGGGATAGACTTCAGCCTCAAGAAAGTCACGGCATGTCTGTGCTATCATCTGCTGTTCCTCGTTAAACTCTTCAGGGATGAAGATATCTTTCCAGTCAGCATCACTTACAAGGAACTCTCCGCTTTTCAAGACTTTTTTGTTTTCCATTTTGGCTATATTTTATTTTACTATCGATTGTGCTACAAGTTCAGCAATATCCAGGTTTCTGACCTCGTCTTCCCTGTTCTTGTATTTGAGCCCGTCGGTCATCATTGTCATACAGAAAGGACATGACGTTGCAATGATACCGGCCCCGGTACCGAGTGCTTCTTCAGTTCTCTCTATAAAGATCTCCCTGTTACCCTTCTCAGCTTCCTTAAACATCTGGGCTCCTCCGGCACCGCAACACAGGGCTGAACTCCGGTTGCGACCCATCTCGGCTATATTTCCCGACATCCGGCCAAGTATGTTCCTTGGAACGTCGTATATGCCATTCGCCCTTCCCAGATAACAGGGGTCGTGATAGGTTATCCCTCCTTCAAAGGTACCGGAGCCGAGGGTGAGTTTACCCGAAGCCATCTGCTGCTCAATGAAATCAAGGTAGCTTATTACTTCAAAATCAGCTCCCAGATCGGGATACTCATTTTTCATGACGTTGAAGCAGTGAGGACATGTAGCAATTACCTTTTTTACATCATAGCTCCTGAAGGTTGCTATCACCTGCATTGCCTGCATCTGGTAAAGCATCTCGTTCCCTGCCCTTCTTGCGGGATCGCCTGTGCAGGTCTCCTCACTTCCAAGAACGGCATAGTCCGTCCCGAGATGATCCAGGATAGATGCAAAGGCCCTTACAACCTTCTTATACCTGTCGTCAAAGGCTCCTGCACATCCTACCCAGAACAGGTATTCAGGCTTTTTACCTTCAGCTGCGAGACTGCTCATAACAGGCACCCTGAAGCTGAGTCCATCTGCCCATAGCAACCTTTCTTCAGCCGGGTATTGCCAGGGAGCCCCGTTGTTTTCTATATTACTGAAGAGGCTCTTAAGCTCTCCGGGTGCCGAACCCTCTTCAAGGACGAGGTAACGGCGGATATCAATTATAAGCGACGGATGGTTTATGTTGATGGGACACTCTGTGGCACATGCATTGCAAGTGGTACAGGCCCAAAGTTCTTCTTCAGATATATAGTCGCGCACAAGCGACCTGTTGTCAGAATAGTCTCTGCCGTTAACAACCATTAGCGGTCCTTTCTCCTTCATCCTGGCACGCAGATCCATCATCACCTTACGTGGCGATAGTTTCTTGCCTGTTATGTTGGCGGGACATACAGAAGTACATCTGCCGCATTCAGTACACGCCAGCGAGTCGAGGTAGTTTTTCCATGAGGCATCTTCAGCATCCCTGACACCAAATCGCTCTACAGGAGCATCGGCCGGCGCTGCAGCAAAGGCAGTCTCAGGATCCATCATGAGCTTTACCTCCCTGGTTATACTCTCCATATTATCCAGCTTTCCCAGGGGACCCAGCCTGGAAAGAAAGACATTCGGGATCGACATAAAGACATGGAAATGCTTGGAATAGGGAAGATAGTTGGCAAAGATGAAGATAAGGAGTATATGCACCCACCACGATGCCCTGTATACTATTTCCCAGCTCTCCCCTGATAATCCGCCTGCCAGTTTTACAAGAAGCATGCTGATGGGATAGATGCCGGCTGGCTCTTCTCCAAGGGCAGCCATGAGACCAAGGTATCCGGTGTTCATCGAAAGCAGTGAGATCATCAGGATAAGTATCATGGTAAGCGCCGTGGCTGCATCGGCATGAGACCTATGCTTCATCTCAATGCCTTCAAACCTTTCTATCTTAAAGAACAGGCGCCTGGCAAGAAAAAACACTATGGCCACTCCCACCAAAAGGGCAAACACATCGCCGGAGGCTGTAAGGAAATCATAGACAGGTCCGAGAAAGCTGAGTATCCTGTCACTGCCCGCCAGCCCATCAATTACCATCTCGATGCTTCCGAATACTATAACACAGAAGCCCCAGAAGACTATCGCATGAAAAATTCCAGGCAGGGGTTTCCTGAAAATCTTGGTCTGGCCGAAGGCCACCTTCATCATTAACCCAAAACGCTTTCCAAAATCATTAACAGGGAAGGCGCTGCGGGTGAAGCTGAACCAACGCGCTATAGTCCTTGCTGTATATGCAAAAACGCCAAGCGTGACAAGAAGCGCAGATGCAAATATTAACTGTCCTGTCATATCAGGGTTTTTATTATATGTTGACGGGATCTGTTTTCACAGGCCCTTTACTTCTTTATTTCTTTTGCAGCTGCAACAAGAGCCGGCAATACCTTCATGGCGTCGCCAACTATACCGTAACGGGCTGCCGAAAACACCGGAGCATCCTTGTCAGTGTTGATGGCCACTATACATTTCGACGAGCTCACTCCTGCAAGATGCTGGGTGGCTCCTGAAATACCCACTGCAACATAAAGGTTAGGGGCTATAATCTTACCTGTCTGACCTGTATGTTCTTCATGAGGCCTCCATCCTTCATCTGAAACGGGCCTCGAACAGGCAGTTGCTCCTCCAAGGGCTTCAGCAAGTTCCTCGAGGGGCTTCCAGTTATCAGGCGACTTCATGCCGCGTCCTCCCGAAACAACAATATCAGCATCAGTCAGAAGAATCTTCCCTGTCTGTTTCATCACCTCCTTCACCTCTACTGAAGCAAGCGAGGCATCAACAGTTGCAGAATACTGTTCCGGAACGGTATCTTTTGGCTTCTCAGAAACACCATAAGAGTTACGGGCCAGTGTCAGAATCCTGACATCCGTCTTAATAACCAGACGTGCAAAAGCATTCCCCGAATAAGTCCTCTTGCTTATTGTAAAAGGATCTGTACTCAGTGGCAAGCCGCTCACTCCCGGTGCAATACCTGCCTTCAGCCTTACAGAAAGCCTTGGGGCAAGGGCTTTCCCCGTATTGTTGTTTGAGAACACAACAACACTGGCTAACTCGCTCTGGGCAAGTTCAGCCAGAACAGAGGTGCAGAGCCTGTCATCAAGATTCTTTAGCCTTTCGTCGTTGATACTCAGTATCCTGTCGGCGCCGTAAAGGGCAAGCTTCCTGAGCTCTTCCCCGTCAACACTGCCTGTGGTGACCGCAGTAAGAGTGGTCCCAAGCATATCGGCCAGTGCCGATGAATATGATACAAGCTCAAATGAGAGCTTCTTGAATTTTCCGTCCCAGTTTTCGGTATATACTAATACTGACATAATTTCCTGTTTTTTGATTTTATATCACCTTTGCCTCATTCTGCAGAAGCTCAATAAGGAGCTCCGGTTTTTCCGGATCGATGAACCTGCATGCAACACCCGGCTGAGGCTTATCCAGTCCAGCAACCTCAGTAAGAGGCTCAATAGAAGCTGGCTCGACTACTTTTATAACTTTCGAACGTGCCATCATTATTCCTCTCATGGCAGCTATCCTCGGCTCTTTGGCAATACCTTTCTGTACTATAGCAACAAAAGGCATTTTAACACCAACAATCTCACGCCCGCCGTCAATCTCACGCGTAAGAGTGGCCGATCCCTCACCGGCCTGCAGCGACGATACTCCTGTCACCGACGGTATGCCCAGTGACTCGGCTATCATTCCTCCTACAACAGATCCGTTAAAGTCGCTCGACTCAATACCGCACATGATAATGTCGTAACCTTCCTTCTTTACCACTTCGGCAAGCTGGGCCGCCACAAAATATGCATCCGGAGCTTCAGCGTTGATCCTAATGGCATCATCGGCTCCGATGGCAAGAGCCTTTCTTATGGTGGGCTCCGATGTTGCAGGACCAACATGTGCCACTGTAACCGACCTGATTGCTCCCGCCGATCCGTCTTTCAACTCAAGTGCCCTCGTAAGGGACAACTCATCCCATGGATTGATAACCCACTGGATACCTGTAGTATCTATCGATGAGCCCCCTTCAGGAATACGGATCTTAGTTGTCGTATCGGGAACATTACTGATACAGACTAATATCTTCATCTACTTACTTATTGGTTATTTTATTCATTATAAAGACTTTAAACTGATTTTCAGTCTTGTTTTATCTATGCGTGAGGCGGCAAATATAATAATTAATGCTTCATCAGCAAATGAACAGGGGATGATTTTTTAACCCAATTCGAAACATTTTATGTTTATAACATATTGTATTTATGTTTATTACATTAGATAAAGCATCTTTTAAGGGATAACGTTCGAATTAATTTTGGTTTTACAGGTTGTGGCATCACATACTTTTCTTCTGATTTTGTAATAATTACAAATATATGCTCTAAATTCGCACCCCGTCATAAAATACATAACAGGTAGTTGAAACTGAAGATAAGAACATACGGAGGGATTATACTTGCAATGGTCTTCTGGGCCCTGTCATTCATATGGTTCAAGCAGGCAAACGCCACCTTCAGGCCAATTACCATTGTATTCTTCCGCCTTATTATCTCTGTCATCATTCTTACTGCCTGGCTTATTTCCAGAAAGAAATTCGTTAAGATAAGGAAGGAAGACAGGAAGCTTTTCCTGATGCTGGCTGTATTCGAGCCCTTCCTTTATTTTATGGGTGAGAGCTTCGGACTCACCTATGTATCGGCCACAGCCGGTTCGGTAATTATTTCCACCATCCCGGTGCTGGCAACCATAGGGGCCTGGATCCTTTTCAGGGAACGACTGCGTACTGTCAACTATGCCGGTATTATCCTTTCCTTCATAGGAGTACTTGTCTTCCTTGTAAATGGGAGCGGCGCACTTTCATTCGACCCCAGGGGAGTGGCATTGCTTGGGCTGGCTGTCTTTTCTGCCGTAGGCTATAACCTTACCCTCAGCCGGCTTGTAAACAACTATGCTCCAGTATTTATTGTCAACTTCCAGAACGCCATTGGAGTGCTGCTCTTTCTTCCCCTTTTCCTTTTAACCGACTTAAAAACACTCTCCGGTACCCCCATCACCTTTGTTTCCATGCTTCCTGTCATCGAACTGGCTGTCTTTGCCTCATGCGGAGCCTTTATACTGTTTGCCTTTTCTGTAAGGAACATAGGTATAACCAGGGCTAATGTATTTACCAACTTCATCCCCCTCTTTACTGCTATCTTTTCATTTTTCATCCTTAAAGAGAAACTCACTGTTCAGAATATTGCGGGTATGATAATTGTTGTGGCCGGACTCTTCATGTCACAGATCAACGGAAGGAAGAAACACAGGGAAGAAGCTCTTATTCTGACAGGCAAGACTGCCTGACGCCTGCATGCCCGACTGTGATCATTTTATGACTGTCAGGCCTGAATATTTAATATCTTTACAGCACAACCTTTATCATGACAAGAAGGATCTTAAGCAGCATATTGCTTACCCTGTTGTTCTCTCCTGCTTTCAACCAGACCGGAGGAGACAATGTATATGAATTCCTTAACCTGACATGTTCAGGACTTGTTTCTTCCCTTGGTGGTTCCAACGTATCGCTGCCCGACGACAACCTTAACATGACCTTTCACAACCCCTCACTGCTATCTCCGGCCATGGAGAATAACGTGGCTCTCAACTACGTAAATTATTTCGCCGGCATAAACTACGGAATGGTGCTCTGGTCGCCGGCCTCAGGCAGCAAGGGAAATCTGGCCACCGGCCTCACCTATCTAAGCTACGGATCCTTCACAGGCTCCGATGCCTCAGGAAACATTACAGGGAACTTCAGCGCTTCCGAATATTCCTTCTCTTTAATCTGGTCCTTCCCCATCGACTCTGCCTTCTCAGCCGGAATAAATATAAAACCTGTACTCTCGCATCTCGAGAAATACAGCTCACTGGGTATTGCTGCCGACCTGGGACTGTCGTACCGATCTCGGGACGGGCTGCTCTCGGCAGGACTGGTAATCAGAAACACGGGATACCAGATCACTACCTATGCAGGAGAAAGAAGAAAAGAACCTCCTTTTGAGATCATGGCCGGAGGGTCGGCCCGGCTCGCACATGCCCCCCTCAGGTTCTCACTTACCCTGACCCATCTCGAGAAATTCGATATGACCTGGGACTATAGCAGCGATCCTTCATTTACCCCGGCAGAAGGAAACACCCAGGGGTTCGTTGAAAACCTCGTTCGTCATGTCATTGTGGGAGCCGAGTTGTTTCCTCATAAAAACCTCTCCCTGTCGGGTGGCTATAACTTTCAGAGACGCAGAGAGCTTCTGACTGAGGCACGAACCGGAGGCGCCGGCCTTTCATGGGGTTTCGGCTTCAACACCTCAGCACTCAGGATCGAATTCGGCAGAGCTTCATACCATCTCGCCGGTTCATCAAATCACTTCTCGATTGTTGTAAACCCTGCATACCTCTTAAGAAAAGACAGAAACTAAAGACCAGAAATGAATATATTACTTTGATCTTAAGCCCTTACTGCGGTCCTGCCGTATAACTCAGGGCCTTGCTTATCTCCTTTTAAAATAATTGTTTATTTTTAGACCATTCTTAAGATCCCGGATTAATCAGGTTTATGGAAAAAAGACTGATCATAGCAATCGACGGTTACTCTTCATGTGGCAAGAGTACTTTTGCCAAAGCTATTGCAAGAGAGCTTAAATATATATACATCGATAGCGGGGCAATGTACAGGGCTGTAACGCTTTTCTGCATCAGGAAAGGCTATGTCAGCGAGGACAATCTTGATATGCAGGGGATACTTACCGACCTGCCCGATATCCATATAAGCTTCATTTATAACCCCGACAGAATGGAATATGAGACCTTTCTTAATTCAGAAAATGTTGAAACAGATATAAGGGGCTTTGAAGTATCATCGCATGTGAGCAGGATAAGTCAGATACATCAGATAAGGGCAAGGATGGTGGAGCTGCAGAGACAGATAGGTGTTTTCAAAGGGATAGTGATGGACGGAAGGGATATAGGGACGGTGGTTTTTCCCGACGCCGATATAAAGATATTCATGACGGCCTCTGTGGATATAAGGGCAAAGAGACGATTTGATGAACTCAAAGAAAAAAATATTGATATTGAATTTGATGAGATAAGGAATAACATTATAGCCCGCGACATAGCCGATGAAAACCGCGATATAAGTCCTTTAAGAAAAGCCGGTGATGCCCTGTTACTCGACAACACCAGGATGAGTGTCGCCGACCAGATGGACTGGATAAGAAAGATTATTGACAGAAAGCTGTATGGTAGTAGAAATTGACTCGAAATCGGGTTTTTGTTTTGGTGTAAGTAACGCCGTAGAGATAGCCGAAAAAGCCCTGCTGAGGGGTGAAAAGGTATATTCCCTGGGTTCCATAGTCCATAACGACAAAGAAGTGGAACGACTTAAAGGTATGGGGCTGGTAACAATCAGCCATAAGGAATTTTCTGATCTCCGCGACACCAATGTTCTTATAAGGGCTCATGGAGAACCTCCTTCCACCTACCTTAAAGCCTCGGAAAACAATATAAGGATTATTGAAGCAACCTGCCCCATAGTAAAGAAACTCCAGGCAAGAATCAGAAGCACCTGGGAAAAGACGGGAGAAAACGGAGGCCAGGTTGTTATCTTCGGTAAACCCGGCCATGCAGAAGTCATTGGACTTCTGGGCCAGACCAATAATGAGGGTATACTCGTGTCTGAACCGGCCGATCTTGATAAAATAGACTTTTCAAAACCGGTGTATCTCTTCTCCCAGACTACTATGGGACTAAGGGAGTTTGAACATATACGCGAAATCATTGAATCAAGGATGGCTGAAGCCGGCATAGCTGATCCTGACAGTAACTTTTTTGTTATCAAATCAATATGCGGCCAGGTCTCAAACCGCGAACCCCACCTGAGGGAGTTCGCAGGGAGACACGATGTTATAATTTTTGTCAGTGGCCGTGAAAGTTCCAACGGCAAGATGCTCTTTTCAGTCTGCAGGAGTATCAATCCCAGGTCGTGGTTCGTCTCTTCGTCTGCCGACATAGACAGGGCCTGGTTTGAGGGTGCAGAAACAGTGGGCATATGCGGAGCTACATCTACTCCCAAATGGCTTATCGAACAGGTAAAGGATTTCGTTGAGAAGATCTGAAAGCAATACAGCGCCTCCTTGTGAGGGATAGTTATTATAATCCGTGACAAGACTTATACAGTAAAGTAATGGGAAGAATAAAAAAAATCGGGGTATTAACCTCAGGAGGAGATGCTCCCGGGATGAATGCTGCAATCAGAGCAGTAACGCGTACTGCAGTATTCAACGGCCTCGAAGTGCTGGGTATACGCCAGGGCTTCCAGGGACTCATTGATGGTTGTTTCACTCCTCTCCTGACAACCAGTGTAAGTGATATAATCCAGAGGGGAGGCACCATCCTTAAGACAGCCCGATGTGAAAAGTTCAGGACTCCTGAAGGCCGTCTTGAAGCTTATAACAAACTACGCGAAGCTGAAGTGGACGGGGTTGTCGTCATTGGCGGCGACGGGTCATTCACGGGAGCCAGGATCTTTAACGAAGAGTATAACATACCTTTTGTGGGAATACCCGGAACCATCGACAACGATATTTATGGTACCGACTATACAATAGGTTACGATACTGCACTTAATACCGTTGTGCAGGCTGTCGATAAGATCAGGGACACGGCCAGCGCTCACGAGAGGATGTTCGTCATTGAAGTAATGGGTGCTGATGCAGGCTTTATAGCATTATACAGCGGCATCGCCACAGGAGCCGAAGCCATAATAATCCCCGAAGTAAAAGGAGAGGCAAGAGACCTGCAAAATAGCTTTGGGAACGGCAGTATGCGCAGAAAATCAAGCAACATCATTATAGTAGCTGAAGGAGACGAAGAAGGTGGAGCCTTCAAGCTGGCAGAGAGAATAAAGACTGAGTTTACAGGCTTTGATGTAAGAGTATCCATACTTGGACACCTTCAGAGAGGAGGCTCACCCAGTGCCATCGACAGGGTTAATGCAAGCCGTCTGGGACATGCAGCTGTTGAGGCCCTTATGGACGATCAGAAGAGTGTGATGGTAGGCCTCGTCAATGATGAGATAACCCTGGTCCCATTCAGAAGGGCTGTAAAACTTCATAAAGATGTTGACCATAACCTTGTTGAACTGGCTAAAATATTATCTGTTTAAAACTTAAAAATATGTCACTATCAAAAGTATATTTCACAAACCTGAGGACCACCCCCTCAATGAACCTGCTAAAAAAACTGGGCAGGCTTATGGTAAAAGCCGGAATCGACAGCATCGATTTCGACAATAAGATTGTCGCCATAAAAATCCATTTCGGTGAACCGGGAAACCTTGCCTATCTGAGACCCAACTATTCGGCTTATGTAGTGAGGTTCCTCAAAGACCGTAAGGCCGTACCCTTCCTTACCGACTGCAACACCCTTTACTCGGGCCGGAGGTCAAACGGTCCCTCCCACCTCGAGGCTGCCTTCGAAAATGGTTATAACCCTCTCGTAACAGGCTGCCCTGTTGTCATCGCCGATGGCATCAAAGGGACAGAATACAGAGAGATAGAACTCGACCTTGATATGTGTAAAACGGCAAAGATAGGTTCCGCTGTCGCCGACGCCGACATCCTTATCTCCATGAACCATTTCAAGGGCCACGAGATGACAGGCTTCGGTGGAGCTCTCAAAAATCTTGGTATGGGCTGCGCCTCAGTGGGTGGAAAACTCTTCCTCCACAGCGGTGCCTCACCAAGGATACACGAGAAGAACTGTACAGGCTGCCGCGTTTGCGAAAAGAACTGCGCCCATGATGCCATAAAGGTGGGAGAGGATAAAATAGCCCATATCGATTATGCCCTTTGTGTCGGTTGCGGACAGTGCGTGGCAGTTTGCCAGTACGATGCAGCCAGGGTGGTGTGGCAGAATTCCTCTGAAAACGTGTGCAAAAGAGTTTCTGAATATGCCCTTGCTGTGGTAAAAGACAAACCGGCCTTCCACATTAACTTCATCATGAACGTATCGCCCGACTGCGACTGCTACGACTCAAACGATTTTCCACTTGTTCCTGATATTGGCATGGCAGCTTCGTTCGACCCTGTGGCTCTCGACCAGGCAAGCGCCGACCTCGTGAAAGCAGCACCGGCCCTCGCGGGAAGTAAGATATGCCAGGGACACGAAGAGGGTGATATGAGAAATGACGATAAGTTCAAACTGGCCCACCCCGACACATCGTGGCAGTCGGGTATCTCACACGCTGAAAAGATAGGACTGGGAAGTTCCGCCTATGAACTGATAACGGTCTGAGAAGCTGGCTGCAGATCTTGTCAGGTAGCCTGAATTTTCATATACTTCAGTCTCAGACTGTTTGAGACTACACTGATACTACTAAGAGCCATAGCCGCTCCGGCGATCATGGGATTGAGGAGAAAGCCGTTGACAGGGAACAGTACACCTGCTGCAAGCGGAATACCGATTATATTGTAGATAAATGCCCAGAAAAGGTTCTGCCTGATGGTTCTGACAGTATTCCTGCTAAGCCTTATGGCTGAAGGTATGATGGTAAGGTCGTTGCTTATAATGGTCATCTTTGCCACATCGATGGCTATGTCGGAACCTTTTCCCATTGCTATGCTTACGTCGGCGGTTGCAAGGGCCGGACTGTCATTTATCCCGTCACCGGCCATCCCCACAACCCTGCCTTCAGCCTGAAGCTTTCTAATGAAGTCAGCCTTGTCCTGAGGCA
>JAVEZD010000007.1:15734-43219 GCA_034003165.1 Bacteroidales bacterium
GTCTTGTCAAGAACAATGGCATTCATCCTGTGAATCCTCTCGAGTGACTCTGCATCCCTGACAAGGATGTTATTCTCAGCTCCCTTACCTATTCCTGCAATGATGGCCGTGGGGGTGGCAAGACCCAGGGCACACGGACAGGCAATAACAAGTACTGTTATCATCGACAACAGACCCTGTACAAACCCGTTCTGCCCTCCGGCAATGGTCCATACAATAAGGGTTACCACGGCCACTGCAACAACAGCCGGGACAAATACAGCAGCAATACGGTCGACGAGTTTCTGTACCGGAGCCTTACTCCCCTGGGCTTCACCAACAAGCCTGATTATATTGCTCAGAAGGGTATCTGACCCGACCTTTCCGGCAACAAACTCGAAGCTGCCTTTCTGGTTGATGGTCCCCGAGAATACATTCGCCCCCACCTCTTTCAGCACAGGCACCGGCTCTCCGGTTATCATACTCTCATCAACGTAGCTGCTCCCAGTGCTTACCCTCCCGTCAACCGGCACTTTCTCCCCGGGTCTTATGAGAATGGTATCTCCGACCTTGACCTTCGAGATGAGATACTCCCTGGTCTCTCCACCAGGCAACACCTTGATGACGCTTTTTGGCTGCAGTCCAATGAGTTTTTTAAGAGCCGAAGATGTGTTGGCCTTTGCCCTTTCCTCAAGGAGCTTGCCAAGCATAACAAGGGTTATGACAACGGCAGCAGCCTCAAAATAAACGTGGGCATGCAGGCCCCTGCTGTGCCAGAATTCAGGGAAAAGGGTGTTAAACACACTGAATAGATATGCTATGCCGGTACTGAGAGAGACGAGTGTATCCATAGTGGAGCTGCCATGCCTTATCTGCCTGAAGGCATTAATGAAAAACGAGCGGCCGAACCAAAGAACAACAGGGGTGGCCAGCGCCCACATGATGTAGTTGGCATAAGGAATATTCATAAATACCATGCCAATAAGTATAAGCGGGACAGAAAAGGCTATTGCCCATATGGTCCTTCTTCGCATGGCCCTGTACCTCTGCTGCTGAAGGTTCTCACGCTTCTCACCTGCAGCAGCCGACTCATCGGTAATGAGATCATAACCTGCCGAGCTCACTGCCGACCTCAGATCATCAGGCTGAACCTCTGAGCTTAGAAACTCAATCGTAGCAACCTCCATGGCAAGATTTACCGAGGCACTAACAACCCCCGGCTGCTTCCTTAGATGCGACTCTATATTGGCTGCACACGAGGCACACGACATACCCGTCACAGCATATTGCTTTTTAATAATATCCTTTTCCCCTGAACTCATATTCCCCGTAGAATAACAGTCTGTTAAATTATGTATTCTACCTCACTAACATCAGAGTAAGATAATTGTTTATTATTTTTAGGTAACTTTATCTTTAACTTTCAGCAGTTAAATTATTATCTTTAACGTAAAGAATATAATAGACTAAAAAATTTTAATTTTTTTTATATGTCACTTACTGATCAGATTGCCCGCGACCTTATTGCCGCGATGAAAGCAAAAGAAACAGTTAAACTCGAAGCCCTGCGTGCAGCAAAAACAGCATTTATCCTTGTCCGCTCCGAAAAGGGGGCGGCATCGCAGCTCAGTAATGATGAAGAGCTGAAGGTGATGCAGAAACTTGTGAAGCAGAGAAGGGAGTCAGCAACCATCTACAGGGAGCAGAACAGACCTGATCTTTATGAGAAAGAAGAAGCCGAAGCAGATATCCTTGAGAAATACCTTCCTGCCAGGATGAACGATGATGAGCTTACGGCTGCAGTAAAGAACCTTATTGAAAAGACAGGTGCCAAAGGACCTTCAGATATGGGAAAGGTGATGGGGGCTGCTTCAAAAGAACTGGCAGGGAAAGCCGATGGAAAAGATATTGCGGCAAAGGTAAAACAGATACTGGGCCTTTAACTTTTTCTGATCCCTGCAATAAAAAATATGGCCTTCACCAGGAAGGCCATATGATACAGACAGAAACGAAACCTGCGGGGATATGCACCGCGGCAGTATGATAAACTTTACTGCCACAAATGCATCCTCATTCAGGATTTATGAAGATCTTCCTCGAAATACTCATAGTTCCGGAGTAGACCCTTATTATATAATTTCCTCTGATGAGGTCAGGATAAAATTCATGATAGCCCGACGACCCGAGACGGTGACTGCTTAAAAGCTGCCCTGACATGTTGTATATCTCAAGCATAGCTTTCCCCTCTCCCGGGATAATTATATTACTTCTGAGAACACCTCCTGAATAATATACTTTCAGGTCGCCGGTATCATCAACAGTTCGGGGGACCGCCATGATCAGAGCCGAAATTGTCAGGAAGAAACGATCAAAGTACTCACCTGCTGGCAGGCTTACCGGATATTCCGAACCCTCAGCCAGTCTGGTCTCAGCACCCGTATCCCTGTCGTGCAAAATAACACTGCAACTGGTGAATAGTCCTTCTGTATTGCTGACCCTGAAAACCACAGTCCCGCTCTTCTCAGTACAGATACCAAGTCTCAGGCTTAGTGGTTCGCTTATGTAACCAGGGATACCGCTTATTGAGAGTTTTGATCCTTCATGGCTGAAGACGAAGAAGTTGGTAACATTAAGGTCATTATTGAAAAGCTTAAGTGCATCATATAACCCATCGTAGCTTAGTGTTGCCCTGTCGTCGAAATATACCACAAGAGGGTCAAACGACAAAGGGTCGGAGCCATAGCCAGCAGCTATTCGCAGTAACGACCTGTCGGTTGTTGAAGATTCAGTCTGCAGGAAGATGCGCCCCCCGCCTTCCCTTGTTTCATACCCTTCAGCCATGGCGTCTCTGGCCACATCCTTCCCCTGCAGTACTGAATTACAAACTACAAAAACCACAAAAATGAATACTTTGTTCAATCTGGTCCGGTTTAATGCCGCATCCTTTAAAAGCTTTTCCCCATAAAAGGATGCTGATCACGGCCCAAAAGTAGGGTGCCGGTCTCTTACTGCTTGTAAGAGACTGACTGATATTAGTGTAGGGTATATACTGACACCCCGGGACCAAAGCCTGGGGTCTGTCACTTAGATGTAAAATGATTTTACTTTCCCGACAGAAAGGAATGGATACCTGCAGCTGCTCTCCGTCCGTCACCCATGGCAAGGATGACAGTGGCCCCTCCCCTTACAATATCGCCGCCGGCGAAGATATCAGGGATACTGGTCTGCATAGTACCGGTATTAACTACGAAGGTCCCGTACCTTGTAACTTCAAGATCGGGAACCTGCCGCGGGATAAGTGGATTGGGAGAAACCCCCACGCTCACAACAACCTGATCGACTCCGATTGTATATTCAGAACCCTCGATAACAACAGGCCTTCTGCGACCCGATTCATCAGGTTCTCCGAGTTCCATCCTCTGAACAACCATTTCTTTCACTCTCCCGGCTTTGTCAGCATGATATTCAACGGGGTTCTCAAGACATCTGAACTCAACGCCTTCCTCTACGGCATGTTCTATCTCTTCCTTCCTCGCCGGCATCTCGTCCATGGAACGGCGATAGATGATCATAGCCCTTTCAGCGCCAAGTCTTTTGGCAGTCCTCACCGAGTCCATGGCTGTATTACCTCCTCCGATAACGGCGACTACCTTTCCGAAATGGACAGGAGTGTCATAGTCGGGCTTTGCTGCATTCATAAGGTTGACCCTTGTAAGATACTCATTGGAAGACAGTATCCCGGCATAGTTTTCTCCTGGTATATTCATGAATCTGGGCAGACCTGCACCACTACCGACAAAAAAAGCCTTATAGCCTTCCTCCCTCAGATCATCGAAATCGGCTGTCTTGCCAACAACGAAGTTCTTAATAAACCTCACTCCCAGCCTTCTCAGATATTCTATCTCTGCATCCACAACCCTGTTGGGAAGCCTGAACTCCGGAATCCCGTATTTAAGAACCCCCCCTATCTCATGAAGAGCCTCAAAGACAGTCACATCATAGCCATGTTTTGCCAGGTCACCCGCAGCGGCCAGACCGGCAGGTCCCGAACCTATTATTGCAACTTTTATATTATTACGCCTAATATCGGGCAGCTCAGGTAGTATCCCCGACTCACGCTCATAGTCAGCAACAAACCGCTCGAGGTAGCCAATGGCTACAGGGGCCTTATTGAGCTTTTTGGTATAAAAACAGTTGGCCTCGCACTGGACTTCCTGGGGACAGACCCTTCCGCAGACTCCCGGGAGGGCATTGGTCTCCTTTATGACGGCAGCCGCCTTAAGGAAATCACCTGCTTCAATATTCTTTATGAATCCTGGTATGTTAATACTAACGGGACAACCTTCGATACAGGTAGGAGTGACACAATCCAGGCACCTTCTGGCTTCCTGCATGGCCTGGGTGGGACTTATACCCTGGTTAACCTCTTCATGGTTCCTGTTCCTTACATTACTATCCTGCGCCGGCATCTTAACACGCTCAATGCCAACACGATCTTTCTGCTTCAGGTTCGCCCTCAGAGCCACCCTCCATTCATTACTTCTTTCTCGCCTGTAATATTCCTGATCTCTCTCCGACATCTTTCCCGGTACTGTTTATCCTGTTCTGATTATCCTTTGTGATTCCTGCTGTTTTTGTTGTCTTTAGTCCCCTCTCGCCTCAGACTCATTTGTTTTATATTCCCCGAGACGCATTATAAGCTCATCAAAATCAACCTGATGAGCATCAAACTCGGGCCCATCGACACATACAAACCTTGTCTTCCCGCCTACAGAAATCCTGCAGGCACCACACATACCGGTACCGTCGACCATTATATTGTTAAGACTTGCAATTGTAGGTATCTCATACTTCTTCGTAAGAAGCGAGGTGTATTTCATCATTATGGCGGGACCAATGGTAATCGCAAGGTCGATCTTCTCACGTTTTATAATAGTCTCCATACCCTCAGTCACCAGTCCCTGGGTACCATACGACCCGTCATCTGTCATAATAAGCACCTCGTCAGAGTGAGTCCTGATCTCTTTCTCAAGTATAAGCAGATCTTTAGTCCTTGCAGCCAGAACGCTTATTATCCTGTTTCCTGCCTGATGCATGGCTTCAACAATAGGAAGCAAAGGAGCAATACCCACTCCACCTCCTGCACACAACACGGTTCCGGCCTTGTAAATATGTGTCGGATGACCAAGTGGTCCGACAACATCAGTCACCTCATCCCCTACATTCAGAGCGACAACCTTATGGCTTGTAACACCCACCTTCTGAATTATTATGGTAATGGTACCGGCTACGGGATCGGCCGAAGAAATGGTCAGAGGTATCCTCTCTCCCTTCTCTCCTATCTTGATTATTACAAAATGTCCGGCTTTCCTCTTCCTTGCTATTTCAGGTGCGGAAATAACAAGCTTAACTACATTCTCCGAAAGATATTGCTTATCTGTTATTTTATTCATCTGTTGTTGTATCGGCAATTTTTTTCGCCCCAAAATTAATATTTTTAAGACACATTAAAAGTTAATTTATATAAAATTGTGATTTCAACTGTTTTGCTTAATTTTTTATAAACCAGTGTTTGCCGGCAAAAGCTTCCTTTTCTTACAATTATGCTAAATACTTGTTAAGACGGCTATGGCAGACAATATATATTATTGATTATATTTGATCATGCCATTTGCAAAAATATTCTCAATAACACTTTTACTGATCGTCCCCATGGCAGGAGAGCTTTGCGGCCAGAACATTGAAGTGACTGTCACCGGAATCAGATCTTCTGAGGGACAGCTGGTTCTTGGCGTATTCACAAGCGATGAGGCCTTTCACAGTGAGGAGTCGGTTCTTGAAAAAAGGGAACCTAAATCAGGAATGAAAGATGGCAGCATAATTATAAACATCACCCTCGAACCAGGGGTATATGGAATCTCAGTCCTCGACGACGAAGATAGTGATGCAGAGATGGAATTTAACTTCCTCGGCATCCCTAAAGAGGGTTTCGGATTCTCTGACTACTATCACACGGGATTTACAAAGCCAAAGTTCGACCTTTATAAATTTACAGTTACAAAAGACAAGCCGCTGAAGCTGAACGTCAGGATGCGCTATATCCTCTGATCAAAGCTCCGGGACAAACCCTACAGACCATGAAAAAAGAAAAACTGACAACAAAAGAGTACCTCCTTCCCTTCATCCTGATATCCTCACTCTTCTTCCTCTGGGGGGTGGCCAACGGGATGCTCGACACCCTCAACAAACACTTCCAGGATATACTTCAGATGTCAAAGGCTCAGTCGGGACTTATCCAGTTTGCAGTATACATTGCTTATTTTTCACTGGCTCTTCCGGCGGGGTACTTCATAAGGAAGAAAGGATATAAAGCCGGGATAATACTGGGCCTGTCGCTTTTTGCCACAGGTGCTTTGCTTATTGCCGGAACAGCCTTCCTTGAGTCTTTCTGGATAGTACTTGCATGCCTCTTCGTCATGGGCTGCGGCCTGGCAACCCTTGAGACTGCTGCCAATCCCTATACAACAAAGCTGGGTCCCCCCGAAAGTGCCGAACGGCGTATCAACTTCTCACAGTCGTTCAACGGACTGGCATGGGTGGTCGGACCTCTTATCGGACTTTACATTTACAAGGCCCAGAGTCACGAAGCCGGCGAAAAGCTGAGCTCCATGATACTGCCATACCTGATAATAGGTATAGTGGTCATTGCTGTTGCTTTCCTCTTTGTAAAAACCCCGCTTCCTGAGATTGAAGAAGGTTCTGGAACCTCTCTCCGGGGCGAAGAAGAAAACATGGCCGGAAGTGCTTATCAGCCTCTTATTAAACGCCGTCATTTTGTCTCGGGCGTGGCGGCACAGTTTGCTTATGTGGCAGCTCAGACCGGCGTATTCAGCTATATGATTAACTTTGTTACCGACCCGGAACAGGCTCCGCGTTTCGAGACTGAACAGGGACCTCTGTTTCTGGCTTTCGGCTTTGCCCTTTTCATGGCAGGCCGTATGTCGGGAAGCTGGATGATGCGCTTCGTTGCTCCTGCCCGTATGCTGGCTCTCTATTCCCTGCTATGCTGCCTCCTGCTGCCCCTTGTAAGCGCCAACCTGGGATGGATATCACTTATCTCCCTGTTCGGAGTCTTCTTCTTCATGTCAATAATGTTCCCGACAATATTCGCCCTCGGAATAAAAGACCTTGGAGCCGCAACAAAAAAAGCATCTTCATTCATGGTAATGGCCATCGTGGGAGGAGCAGTATTTCCGCCTCTCATGGGACTGATTGCTGACCAGTACGGGATGCCGGCAGGCTTCCTGGCCCCAATACCATGCTTCGCCTTCATCCTCTGGTACGGACTTAAAGGATACAGACTTATATGAGAAAATATTAACCATAACCAATATAACTATTATGAAAACCTTGATAAATGCAGTTTCGGGAATAAAAAAATACTTCCCCCTTTTTCTTCTTCTCATGCCGGGTTCAGTAGTCTGTGCCCAGACTGAGAAACAGCTTGTAATAGGCGAACAACCCATCTACAGCGTTGCCAAAGCCTCCGGCTCCTTTAACATTGATGGCAAAATGGACGAAGCTGACTGGCAGAAAGCCATGGTAAGATCGTTCGACTACTTCTACAGGGGCGACAAGCCTGCCGAAAAACAAAAAACAAAATTCAGAATGATGTGGGACGACCAGAACCTGTACCTCTTTTATGAATGTGAAGACACATCACTGATGGCCCGTGAGACAGCTTTCGACGCCAGACCCTACCTCGACGACTGTGCCGAATTCTTCTGCGTACCCGTTCCCGACAGCATATACCTGCATTTTGGCTTTGAGCTAAACATAACCAAGGCACCCTACGACTTTATTGCCCTCTGGAGATTCCATAACGAAAGAACTATATTTATCCGTGGCTATAATCCGGAATACAAAGTTGAAGTGGTTAACAACGGAACCATTAACAACCAGGAAGATAAAGACAAAGGATGGACCATGGAAATGGCAATACCCTTCAATGCATTCAGCGACTTCCATATGGTAGCCCGTCCCGCCCCCGGAGTCAGATGGGCATTCCAGGCAGTCAGACAGGACAGGAACTTTGTCGAAGACAGGTTCAGGTCAACTTCAACGCTCTTCCCTATTTACGACATCAGAAAAGACGTTCACCAGCCCTCACGTTTCGGGCTCATGGAGTTCTCCGATTAGTTAGATAATTACAGGTATTTACCTGGGACAGCTGCTTAAAAATATTCTCCTGCCTGCCCCTTCAGGATGATCCTGAAAAGGTCGATATTGTACCACATCCTGGCATAGAAATAGCATAGGATCAACAGACAGGCAGCAAAGGCTATTACAAGACCAGCATATTTGCCTCCGAGCGCCCTGCCCTTCTTAACAACACGCATTGACAGGCCCTTA
The DNA here is from genome assembly GCA_034003165.1 of Bacteroidales bacterium. Lineage (GTDB taxonomy): Bacteria > Bacteroidota > Bacteroidia > Bacteroidales > VadinHA17 > LD21. The sequence goes on from JAVEZD010000007.1 coordinate 24,126, forward strand.
ACCCATGACTCAAGCCATGCAAAAAGGGGATATAGTATCACAACAATAATTCCCATTGCAATCAGGGTGAACGACAGAGGCTTTATATCGCTCTTGTAGCCGGTAAGATGATTGCTTATCATTGTTGTAAGCAGGTTGGCTGTCAGAATGGTCACCGACATAACTGCAAAACGGAAGACATAACGGTACATAATTCCAGGTTTTGCGGCGAATATAATAAAATGCTTCATTCTGAACAGTCGCTCAGCTATTTTCATTATCTTTGCAGCGGTTTCGGAAAATAAGCCGGGGCCTTATTCATACCAGCCTGTTCAAACTGCATTCCGGTCAGTGCATTCAAAAATAAAAAGCTGGTTAATATTAATCGCCGGGCCAAAATAAATATATGGGAAGATCACAGGAGACATCGGGAAAAAAAGAGATAAGAAAACAGAAGGAAAAAAAGAGGAAAGACAAGGAGAAGAAACGTGCTTTAAGAAAGCAGGAAGGGAAATCAAGTTTTGATGATATGATAGCCTATGTCGATGAGTTCGGCAGAATCTCTGATACTCCCCCCTCCCCCGATGACAAAACCGAAGTGATCGCCGAAAATATTGAGCTTACAGCTACCCCAAGAAAATCTGAAGACGACGCAGCCTTCCTCAAAAAAGGAGTGGTTAGCTTTTTCAATAACTCGAAAGGTTTTGGCTTTATCCGCGATAATGCTTCAGGCATGAGGTACTTTGTCCATGCAAATGCCCTTCTCGAACCAATAGCAGAAAATGATGTGGTTGTCTTCGAAACGGCAAAAGGAATAAAAGGCCCCTCTGCAGTCAAAGTGAAGATATTCAAAGAACAACCCCCTGCCGCTAAGGAATAGCTGCCTTTAACTTATCCTACCTTAACTTTTTTGCTGTGTTCCTCGACAGATACCTGGTCCTGGCTTCCTCTACATCAGCATCAGGAGCAATATAAATTTTTGTCCTGTGATCAATGATCACTTCCTTCAACTTCGAAATATCAGGCGATTTATTGTTATTTGGTCTGGGCTCATACATAGTGTCGGAATTCTTTAAATGTTAAGATCTGAACGTAAGACAGAACCACATGATTTGCAAATACAAATACACATGGATTTAACTTTCAGACACATGGATTCCATCAGACCTTGAGCATAAAGACTATCAACTGTGGAAACCGGGACCTTCTGATTCATTAAAAACTTACCTTCCCCTTACTCATTATATTATTTATAATGGTTAAAGATACGAAAAAAAGTCGGTTTATTCATTTATTCTCAATAAATTAATTACTGCAACGCCCCTGTCACCTCACAACACCGTTACGCTTGCCAATCCGGAGAATGAAAGCATGAAACCCCCAAAGAAGAAAAAGATCGCAATTATTGGTATTATATCACAACCCCGAATATTTGATTATCTTGCGTGCGTTTTTAAAAAAGGTGATCTCTCAGAAGCGCCGTCACAAAATTTAATCCAGCCTGGATTTGAGTTCATTTCAGCCGGGATATAAATAAATCGCTCCCGGGAGTTACATATAAACAATAAATAAAAAAACAGGGGAAAAGAATTCACTTTATGTGACAGGTTCCATGGGCAGTGTACTCAAAGCCACTGCACCTCTTACCCGGAAAGCGAACCCTGCTCCTCTATCTGAAAATAATTAACTATAAAAAGAAAAATGAAGATATTGAGAATCGGGGATCTTTCTATTGCCGTTCCGGTAATTCAGGGAGGTATGGGTGTTGGTATTTCACTATCCGGACTGGCTTCTGCGGTTGCCATGGAAGGTGGCGTGGGAGTTATCTCAAGCGCTGGTCTGGGACTTATATACAGGCATTTTTCAGGCAACTACCTTGAGGCAAGTATTCATGGACTGAAGGAGGAGATCAGAAAAGCCAGGGAAAAGACTATTGGAGTTATCGGAGTTAATATAATGGTGGCCATGTCAAACTTTGCCGACATGGTCAGAACAGCTATCCAGGAAAAAGTCGACATAATCATTGCCGGCGCCGGCCTTCCTCTCGACCTTCCTTCCTTCCTTAACAAAGACAGCAAGACAAAACTCATGCCTATAGTCTCCTCAGCCAGAGCAGCAAGGATAATTTGTGAGAAATGGAAATCAGGCTTCGACTATCTTCCCGATGCCGTTATTGTCGAAGGTCCGGAAGCAGGAGGACACCTGGGCTTCAGGGAAGAACAGCTGAAAGACAGTAACTATTCGCTCGAACATCTTGTTCCTGAAATAAGACAGGAGCTTAACCTGTTTGAAAAGAAATACAATAAGACTATTCCCCTTATTGCAGCGGGAGGTATTTATACCGGAGATGATATAAACAGAATAATGAAACTGGGAGCCTCAGGAGTACAGATGGCAACCCGCTTCGTAACAACAAACGAATGCGATGCCCCCAATGCATTCAAACAGACATATATCGATGCCGAAGAGAAGGATATTGAAATAATAAAAAGCCCTGTCGGGATGCCCGGAAGAGCCATAATCTCAGGTTTTCTGAACAAGGTTAAGGATGGCAGGAAACAACCTCAAAAATGCCCCTTCAAATGCATAAAAACCTGCGACATAAGCAAGAGTCCGTACTGCATCATCGTTGCTCTTATGAACGCCTTCAAGGGAAATTTCGATAACGGCTTTGCCTTTGCCGGAAGCAATGCCTTCAGGGCAACTAAAATCTCATCAGTCAAAGAGGTCTTTCAATCTTTAATAGACGAATACAGATCAAGTGTAAATAATGATTGAGTATCTTTACCGTTCAATGAAACTTAAGTTGTCCTGACACCTGTAGTTTGCATCAGGCTGACAGGACCGTAGATACTTGTCAGAACTTAACTTTCTCAACGGTGATAACTTTTATTGTTTGCATTGCGGTACTTTTACTGGGATACCTCTTCTATTCACGCTTTATTGAAAAGATCGAACAGGTCGACCCTTCCCGTCCCACCCCTGCGTACAGGCTTAACGACGGTGTCGACTATGTCCCCATGCCCTGGTGGAGAATCTTCCTTATTCAGTTCCTTAATATTGCCGGTCTGGGACCTATCTTCGGGGCTATTGCAGGAGCAATGTGGGGTCCGGTTGCCTTCCTCTGGATAGTCCTGGGCTCTGTTCTGGCCGGAGCAGTCCACGACTACTTCTCCGGGATGCTTTCAATAAGACATAACGGACTAAGCATCACAGAGATAGTCGGCATCTACCTTGGAAGTGGAATGAAACAGGTGATGAGAGTCTTTACCGTAGTGCTGATGGTCCTTGTGGGTGCCGTGTTCATTATGGGACCTGCCGGAATAATGGCCGGACTGACACCTGAGAGCCTGTCGATGACATTCTGGGTCTGGGTCATATTCATATACTATATCCTGGCCACCATGCTTCCCATAGACAAGATAATCGGCCGTATCTACCCTCTTTTCGGCTTTGCACTGCTGTTCATGGCCGTGGGACTGATAACTGCCCTTTTTGTCAAAGGTATTCAGATCCCTGAACTCAGTCCTGCCAACTTAAGGAACTTCCATACCGACAGCGGGAAGTTCCCCATATTCCCCATGATGTTTATAACAATAGCATGCGGTGCCATCTCAGGCTTCCACTCCACCCAGTCACCGCTTATGGCACGCTGTCTGACCTCTGAGAAACTCGGACGAAGGGTGTTTTATGGTGCCATGATAACAGAAGGTGTTGTAGCCATGATATGGGCAGCAATAGGCATGTCTTTCTACGGAGGCGTTCATGAACTGAACACGGTGATGACTGAACATCAGGGCAATGCAGCTTATCTGGTAAACGAGATATCCAACTCCCTTCTCGGGAAATTCGGGGCCATTCTGGCACTGCTGGGTGTGGTTGCCGCTCCGATAACCTCAGGCGACACAGCCTTCAGAAGCGCACGACTCATAGTGGCCGATTTCTTAAACTATAAACAGGGACCTGTTAAAAACAGGATTTTTATAAGCCTGCCTCTTTTTGCTGCCGGCTTTCTTCTCACCCGTATAAATTTCGATATTATCTGGCGCTACTTCGCATGGTCAAACCAGACCCTCGCCACGGTGGTTCTCTGGACCATCACAGTTTATCTTGCACGTAGCCGTAAGTTCTTCTGGATCACTCTAATCCCGGCAGTATTTATGACGGCTGTGGTAAGTACCTATCTCATGATTGCCCCTGAAGGCTTCTCTCTTTCACCCGCCCTTTCTTACTTTACGGGTGCCTTTATTGCACTGGCAGTCCTCACAGTATTCCTTTTTTACCTGAAGCGGATCAGGACCTGACCGTATTGCGCCGTGTTTTATCCCATGCCCTTACTGCAGCTATCTGCTTTGGCATCATGTATATGTTCGACAGGCCCTTGCCTATTACATAAGCTAACGATGCCGCAATAACACCGGGCATCCTGAGAAACACCACGCATACAAGCAACACTACTATTATGCCAACCAGCTCAGTAGCCGTGGCCACCGAAATAGGGGTAGTGGTACCGTTAACTATAAGCAGAGACCTCTGGAAGTTGAGCAGAACGGTAAGCGCCGGCAGAAGTATCATGATCTTCAGAGGAAGATACGACATACCTGCCAGATCACTGCTCAGACCCGAGACTCTGGTAAACCAGAACTCAGCCAGAGGAGTAAAGGCAAGTACCGAGATCATAACGGTAACAGCTATACCGAGCCCTGTGGCAAACTTCTTAAGCCTTCCGTAGTTCTGTCTGTCCTTACCAATAAGGGCTATGTTGACCTCCTGGAACGACAGACCAGCACTCCTGAAGACAAACACAAGCGAGGTGACAACAGGCAGAACAGCCAGCGACTCAACGGCCATATAACTCCTGCCCAGGAAGAACGTGACAAAGGGATGAACCCCCAGCGACAATATCGAAGTAAGGGCAAGCGGAAAATAAAACCTGGCTATCTTTCTCAGGCGTAGATTAACATTCTCATGATCTTCCCTTGTAAGCAGACTCTTGAGCGTACTGTCAGTCATAACCCTGGTGGCAACAGCCTCGCAGACCACTGCCAGTGACATAGCCCCGGCACCTACATAGGCCCCGTTGACCCCGGCCAGGTAAAGAAGCAGTCCTGTTGCCACAATAACCGTCAGCCTTACCATCGTTCCGTATGTAACCCTCTGTGTGAGGTTATTCCGTATAAGTATTCCCTGGTAAAACCTGCGGTAACCTATAGCAGCAGCCCAAGGAAGGAATATGACAAGTGCAATATGGGCAAGGTGAGCAACTTCAGCTGGTACTCCCATAAGGTCCTGCACAATAAAATTGAATACCGGAGGGATCAGGATGATAAGCTGGATGCCTGTTATTGATGCATTAAGAATATCAGTGAACCTCTTAAGCTTGTTATACGAATGACGTCCCTTAACCAGTGCAGTCGAGGCACTCATTAGCATGATGATAGGCGCCTCTACTATCATGGCAAACGACCCTGCAATACCAAAGGCAGCCAGGTTGTATTTTGCTTCACTCAGACGCGCGATAAAGGCTATAAGGATGGGCTGTTCAAAAGCCATCATAAGCCATGTCAGAGCCAAAGGCGACCAGAAGAGGAAGATCCTGCGATATGTCAGTTTTTCTGTTAAATCCACTTTTTTTGGAAAGCTGCAAAGATAGCTATTTATTGCCGGGTTGGGTGCACACTCATGCATTCTCATCCATCACCCCGGCATGTGACGGTTCCCCGGTTCCGGCATCTTCTCCGGCACAAAAGTCAAGAATGATATCCAGAAGCTCTTCTCCGTACTGCTCCGTCTTCTTCTTCCCCATACCCTTTACCTTCTTCAGATCAGAAAGCGACCGGGGTGCTGTATTTGCAATGGTGACAATGGTTTTCTGGTGCATTATCATGAAATGAGGCTGACCTTTTTCCTTTGCCCTGCTGTTACGCCATTCCTTAAGCCTGTCAAGCAACCCGGGATGCTTTATTACCCCTGAGGTATCCTCAATCCTTTTTGCAGGCCTTGTATTAACGGGAGTTATATCTATGGCCGACTTAGCCCTTGCCTCAAGATACCCGGCCGTCTGAAAACCCGTGCTGACCGTATCAAGACAGGCAAGCTTCACTATCAGCTCCTCCCTGGCGCGGGTCAGAGCCTCGGTGACCGACTTTCGGATGGCCTTGTTGTCAGTCTCGACAGTGAATCCTTCCTGTATCTCCTTAAGACCTGCTCTTAGTTTTTCAGAAAAATAAAGGGCTGCCTTCATAACCCTTTCCTGAAGTGGCTTGTTCAACTCAGCATCCGGTTCATCTTTAAGAAAATAATCAATATGAGGCTGGAACTTACCCGACACCTCAGTAACATCAGTATTGAGGCCCCGCAACATCGCTGCTATACGTTCATGAGGATTGCCAATAAAAGCACCCTGGTTCTCCAATAAAACCCTCTGGCAGTAACTCAGTCTGCTTGCCAGCTGGGAAAAATCGAACAACTCCGACAACAACTGTCTCTGATAGTTTCTCTTTGAAAGCTCAAGACTGGTCCGGTCGGGCTGGTTCTGTTGAACACCATTTACAAAGTCTGAAATAACAGGGTTGTCAATCAGACTCCTTCTGCCGATACGACTGCTGAGAACCAGTCCCTCAAGTGTACGGCAGCGGCTCAGCGCCACGTAAACCTGTCCGTGTGCAAATGCCGAGCATGCATCTATAATAGCCCTGTCGAAGGTGAGTCCCTGACTCTTGTGAATGGTTATAGCCCAGGCTAACCTAAGTGGGTACTGGGTAAAGGTCCCGATCTCCTCCTCCTCTATCTCTTTGGTCTCATCGTTGAGCGTGAACTTCATGTTCTGCCATTCAGCCTTCTCCACCCTTATGGGATAGTCGTCGCCGGGACATCTGACAACAATGATGTCGCCTTCAAAAGCTTCTATCTTTCCTATCTTGCCGTTGAAAAAAAGCTTTTCCGGCGAGATGTCATTTTTTATAAACATCACCTGGGCTCCGGCCTTAAAGGTCAGCTCACTGGCGTTGGGAAAGGAGAATTCCGGAAAATCACCCTTGACAGTGGCTTTGAACATGTGAGCCTTCCCGGGCAACTTATCAAGCTTCGAATCATTGATAGTCTGAGCCTGGTGATTATGGGTGGTTAGTGTAATATATCCTCCACCCGACTCCGGATCAAAGTCAGGGATATATCTCCTGTTAAGTTCATCAAGTGCTGCCTGGTCTATTTTGTTTTCCCGGATCTTGTTGAGAAGGTCAATAAAAACCTGATCATCCTGTCTGTAAATATGTTTAAGCTCTATTGTAACATAGTTGGTGCACCCGAGGGCTTTGCTTCCGAAGAAAAAGAACGAGTCATAATAGCTGTCAAGTATTTCCCTGTCTTCGTCCTTAACCACCGGGGCCAGCTGCTGGAGATCTCCTATCATAAGCAGCTGTACGCCGCCAAAGGGCAGATGCCGTGCTTTGTAGCGCCTTAATGCCGAATCCATGGCATCAAGGGTATCTGCCCTCACCATACTTATCTCATCTATTATAAGGAGGTCGAGACTTTTGATAATCCTTATCTTCTCCCGACTCATCTTGTATCCCGGTGGTGAACTGCTTTCGGCACGGTTGCCGCTGTTTACTCCGGGAAGGTAGAATGCAGGTACGTAGGGATGAAACGGCAGCTGGAAGAATGAATGGATGGTAACCCCGCCCGCATTGATGGCTGCCACACCTGTCGGAGCCACAACAACCATCCTCTTTGGAGAGAGCTTCTTTAGATCTTTAAGAAAAGTCGTCTTGCCTGTCCCCGCCTTACCTGTAATAAAAATATTGCGGTTTGTATACCTGACAAAATCAAAAGCAAGCTGAAGATCCTGGTTTGTTTCTTTTTCCATTCCGGCACAGATGTTTATTGCAGCACGAACATTTACCCAAAGATATTAAATCCTCTGATGATTCAGGAATTTTGCTTTTTAAAAACTGCGTCTCAGCCGAAATCAGTTTTTAAAAAAACGGGCCCCCGTTTCAGGTAAGCCCGTTATATTATATTATGATTCAGCTTAGAAGGCCAGACTGACCCTCAGATATACGTTCCTTCCGGGTTCGACACTTATGTTACCACGGTTTGTCGAGAGATGACTGGTGTAGCTGCGGTCGGTAAGGTTGTCAATACCGGCAAAGACCTGCAGCCTTGTGGGACCAAGACTTATTGAGGTCGAGCTCAGGGCAAGATCAAGGCGGGTATATCCCCCTGTCCCGGTCTCCCCTTCAGCAATTTTGTCCTGTCTGGCTGCACCAACAACAGTAATCTCGGCCGAGCCTATCCGGTTATAGGTATAACGGAGTCCCAGGCGTCCGCTCAATGGCGGAATCTGCGGAAGACTGACATCAGCCTCAGTGTCTTTACCCCTTACATACGAACCGGTTCCGAATAACACAAAGTCGGAATAGAAGTTATACTGAAACCCGAAATCAAAACCGTAAAGAAAAGCCTTGCTTACATTTGTATTGACAAAGGCGGGAAGTGTATCAGTAAGTCCTTCAGAGGCACCTGTATTAAGGGTATAGATAAACTCACCCGGAACCTCAGTTATCATGTTAAGTATCCTGTTGGCAAAGACATCGGCCTGGAAATTGAATTTTGTCTTCCATATCCTTAGTCCGAGGTTGGCCGAATAACCATTCTCCGGCTTGAGGTCTATATTACCCAGCCTTACATAATTCCCAAGGTCTATATATTTAAACCTCTCCTCAAGCGAAGGCGCCCTGAACGAGCGGGCAACATTAAGCGAGAGATCAGTCACATCAGACAACTTGTATAAAAGTCCGGCATTGGCACTCCACGATATGCTTCGGGTGTCGCTCTCTTCAAAGGTTATCCTCTGGTTTGGTGGGGTCTCGTTTAAGTCTCCGTTGGTTATGAGGTAGTCGACATCAAAGCCCCTTTCGTTCTGCACCCTGATCCCATCCATACGTCCTCCGGCAATAAGTGTCATCCTTCCGTCAAGGAACCGCGCCTCATCCTGTACAAAGATACCTGCACTTGTAAAGGACGATTCAGGTATCGGAGTCTCGCCGCGAACAAGGTAGTTGGTCCTGATAACCTCCTGACTTGCATTAAGAACTTCTACAGTGATGTTCTTTGTACGCTCAGTGTAAAGGTTTCGGTTCCATACATCAACCCCGGCAATAAAAGTGTTCTTCTCCGAAAAGTCCCATGTGCCCTGCAGCTTACCCCCCTGTGTGAAATGATCCCCTATGGGTGTAACAAGTCCGGGAGTGATTCTCTGGTAACCTGTTGGAGTAGGATTCAGGGTAACAGTATTGGGTTCCATTTCCACATCCCTCTGTATGTACTGAATGAAATAACTAAGCCTGAGCGATGACATGCGTGCACCCGGATCCTTTATCTCGTAACTGGCTGCAAGCAGCTGCCTTCCTATATCTGTATAGGTGGCTTTGGCAGGACCGGGGAAGGCATCTCCTCCGGGAATACCAACATCGGTCGACCAGTTGCGCTGGTACTGAACATTGAAGAGATGGTTGTCTGCCGGCTTGACCCCAATCTTTGCAGTAATGTTATTTGTTGTAAACTGGCTGTTGGGAAGTACGCCTTCCGGTGTCCGCATATCGTCGGCCTTACCGTATGCACCGCTTAACCTCAGATACCATTTCTGAGAACCGGTGTTCACATCAGCATGGTTCATGAAGAGCTTGTTGGCCGATGCATAGCCCGAAATGACATTACCTGAGAAATAAGGCTTCTCAGAGAAATGACCATCCCTTGTTATGATGTTAACTATACCTCCCATAGCTCCCGTACCGTAAAGCGACGACTGGGCTCCCTTGACAACCTCAACTCTTTCAATATCATTTATATCGGTCATGCTCAGCGAAGCTGTCAGATCAGTAGCAGTCTCAACACGGTTGCCGTCGATAAGGGTAACAAGCCGGCTCTCATTAAAACCGCGGATATTGATATTGGTCGACCATACTCCGTCGTTACCCATTGATATGCCGGGTTCAGAAGCCAGTACATTTGACAGGGTGATGGCCGAAAGCTTCTTGTATTTTTGCGAAGGCACCACTGTTATCGGTGTGGGTAACTCTTTTACCCTGCGGCTGACCATAAAACTCGACACCTCTACTTCTCCAAGGGTTACAGGCTGCGCCGCCATGAGGATCTCGGACTGCAGGTCGCCGCTTAAAGTAAACTCCTTCACCACCGGTGAATAGCCAAGAAGCTTCAGGGCCAGAGTATACCTCCCTGCCGGCAGTGAAAACACAAAGCGTCCACGGACATCAGTAACATCTGTGTAGGTGGCACCCTGGCCCCCACCTGTGGCAGTAACCACGGCTACAACACTCTCCAGTGTGCTTTCATTGACTGAATCACGGACTACTCCATTAAAACTGTATTCCTGACCATAAGAGCTGACCTGGAAAAACAATGCGAAAAAAACAATTAAAAATAGGAATCTTTTCATTTTACATATTCTTTAAAAGTACCGATTTAACCTGTATGCCACTCAGACGGCCCAACTGGCCGGTAAGTGATCCAATCTGGTCGGTGGTACCTTCAAGAACAAGGGAAATGACACCCTGACCTGTGCTGCGCGGTAAGCCCAGGCGTCCAATAACTATCTGTGAATGCTTCGAGATGATATCGTTCAGAAGCTGAACGTTTTCATGCGACTCGATCAGAATGATTGCTGATCCCACTCTCTTTTCCATCAGAATACCTCCGGGTTAGATTGATTTTTAAAAATCTGCCTGTCCTTGATCACCGCAAGCCCTGACTTCCGGCATTTGCAGTTTCTCTCAGAAAAAACAGACCTTCTGTTAATAATTTCACAAAGCTCGTTATTTTTTTCCAATATTCAAAAAGAAATCTAATGAAACCCACATGTATTGCAGACGCAAACACGTATGTATATAATTTTCAGACATGTGGGTTCCATCAGACCATTAAAATAAAAATTATATACTGATGAAACCCACATGTATTTGAATACAAAAACACAATATTATAATAATCACCTGCATGTGGGTTCCATCATACCATTAAAATCAATTATTATATGATGAAATTAAAAATAAAATTGTCCGTCCTTCCATCCCTCCCTCTCCCCTCATGAGTAATAAATGAAAGAAACACGCATAAAAATGATGCCCGGTTTCCCTGAATAGATAGTTTTGCATTAAGAATGCTTATCATGCTGAAACGATTTTCTTACATATTAATCCTTGCACTGCTTTTCTCCGGATGCAGTAACAGGAAGGGTGGTGATTCAGGCGTAGCGCCATATACCATTGCAACCCTGAAAGGCCCCTCATCAATGGGTATGATCAGGTTGATCGACAGCCTTAACAACGGCTCCTCCCACTCTGTTGAAGTGAAGATACTGAACGAGCCTCTGCAGGTAAGGAAGATGATGCTCGATGGCAGCGCCGACTTTGCAATACTTCCCACCACCATGGCAGCCATAATGTATAACAAAGGATTGGATTACAGACTTATCGCTGTCCCGGTATGGGGAACCCTTTACCTTGTCGGCAGCGACACCACTGTCAGCTCCTGGGAAGATCTCAGAGGGAAACGCGTTTACGTGATGGCCCGGGGCATGACTCCCGATGTGCTCTTCCGCTATCTCCTCATAAATAATGGTATCGATCCCGAAAAAGACATAACACCCGATTACAGCTTCCCCACTCATATTGACCTTGCTAATGCCGTAGCTGCTGGTAAGGCCCCTCTTGCTGTGCTGTCAGAACCTCTTGCCAGCCTCGTTGCAGAAAGGAACACAGGTATCAGGCATATCTTCGACCTTGGAACAGAATGGGACAGGTTCGTTGATACGCCTATGGCCGAGACTGCCTTTCTTGGCAGCGCTGAGATCATCCGGGACAACCCAGGGCTGGTCGAATCTGTTGTATCGGCCTATTCACTTTCGACTGAATGGGTAAACAGGCATCCCGACAGCGCTGCCCTGCTTATTGTGAAATATGATATCCTGCCCGATCCTGTTGTTGCCGTAACCGCCATCCACGGATCAAACCTCAGGTTTGAAAGCGCAGCGGCTGTTGAAAAGGATGTAATGGATTATCTGAATGTTTTTTATAAATTGAATCCCGATATTGTTGGTGGAAAATTGCCTGATGAAGACTTCATTGCACGCTAAACGATATATAAGTCTTGCTTCGGTCCTCTTCATGCTTGCCGCTTGGAAGATGATGTCGTTGTATTTTGATTCGGGCTTTATTCTCCCTTCGCCTGAAAGAACCCTTGTCACCACCTTCTCACTTCTGACAGAAAGCGGGTTCATGGCAACGGTGGGAACAACTGTCCTTAGAGGACTGGCTGGATTTATAATATCCGGCATCCTGGGCATAGCAACAGGTATCATCACCGGTATCAACCCCTGGGTCAACGCCTTTCTTCAGCCTATACTGGTAACCATACGCTCAACACCAGTGATTGCCGTCATCCTCCTGGCCCTGATATGGTTCAACCCCGGCTCAGTGCCTGTCTTCATAGGGATGCTCACCATGTTCCCCTTCATAACCACCAACGTGAGCGACGGTATAAGAAGTATAGACAAAGAACTTGTTGTGATGGCAAACTTCTACAAGGTGGGACATAAACGGATAGTAAGGGAGGTTTATATCCCGGCCATACTTCCCTTTATTGTAAGTGGTGCCTCAAGCGCGCTGGGTATAGGATGGAGGGCTATCATCATCGGAGAAGTGCTGAGCCAGCCTGTATACGGCATAGGCACTATGATGCAGAATGCCCAGACTTTTCTGAAGGTGGATGCTGTTATTGCCTGGACCATCGTTGCAGTTCTTATCAGCTTTGTTTTTGAGAGAGTTATAAGATGGCTTGAAGGACGGTTTATTAACTGGAGATCCTGAATATGAACCCGGAGATTAAAAACCTGTATAAGAAATTCGGCGATGTGAGCTTGTTCAGCGATTTCAGTATCCCGTTCACTGAAGGTACTATTACATGCATACTGGGACCGTCGGGCTGCGGCAAAACAACCCTGCTTAACATAATCGGGGATATTATAGCCCCCGACAGCGGTGAGCTTACAGGATTCAGAAACAGGTCAGTCTCATATATCTTCCAGGATCCCCGTCTTCTTCCATGGAAGACCGTTCGGGAAAATATTGAATTCGTCCTGGGAAACGATATGCCGGCTGAAGAAAGGGGGAAGATAAGCGGACAGCTTATAAAACTTATGGAACTTGATAATTTCGCTGATTACTATCCGTCGCGACTAAGCGGTGGCATGCGCCAGAGAGTATCCATTGCAAGGGCCTTTGCCTTCCCCTCCGAAATAATACTTATGGATGAACCGCTTAAGGGACTTGACGTTAAGTTAAAGCTTAACCTTATCCGGATATTCTCACGCATGTGGCAGACCGACAAGAGGACTGTCATCTTCGTTACCCACGATGTAGACGAAGCCCTTCTCCTGGGCAACGAAATAATAGTGCTTAGCCATCCCCCCGTTAAGGTGCTTACAAAGAAAAATATCGACCTTCCCCTTGAAAAACGCTCGCTCGACTCAGACTCCTTCAAAGAGCTGGAACGTAATCTAATGAATGCACTGGGAAACTAGCAACCAGAAATTATTGATTTATATTCATGTAGGCTGCCACCATCAATTGCCAGGCAGTATTAAAGGACTATCCAAATTCTTTTCCCCAAATTTTCAAATTTCCAGATTCTTCCTTCTTCCAATTCTCAAATTATCAAATTAAATTTCTCTTTCTCCCCATTTTCAAATTCTCAAATTATCAAATTTTCAAATTACCTAACTCTTCTTCCATTTTCAAATTCTCAAATTTTCAAATTTTCAAATTCTCAAATTATCTTCCCTATCCCAATCCCAGATATTTCGATGCAATACTGAAGAATATCCACACTCCTGTGATATCGGCCATGGAGGTAATAAGCGGGGCGCTGGCTGTTGCAGGGTCGATCTTAAGTTTTGTAAAGATGAAAGGGATAGTAAGGCCTATGAGGCTTCCGACCATAACTGTTATTATCATGGTACTGGCTACAACAAAAATAATATCAGGAGCCTTAACGCTGGCAATGAGCGAGACCCCCGCAGCCATTGTTATTCCCAGTAAAAACGAAACCAGGAACTCCTTGCCAAAAAGTCTGAGCCAGTCTTTGGCCTCCACATCACCTGTAGCCAGCGAACGGATCATAAGGGTTGCCGATTGTGACCCTGCATTTCCGCCACTGGCAATAAGAAGGGGCAGAAAGAAAACAAGGGAAACCATCGACTTTATAACATCCTCAAAGTTAGCAATGGCAGAACCCGAAAATATGTTCATAAAGACAAGTACGGTAAGCCAGAGAATGCGTTTCTGATACATCTGGGTGGGTTTTGCTTTCAGGGGATTGAGTACCGCATTCTGAAAAGCACCGAACTTATGGAAGTCCTCAGTGGCCTCTTCTTCTTCCACGTCCATTATATCGTCAAAAGTAACAATCCCCAGTAGTACACCATCAGAGTCGGTAACCGGAAGAGCAATCCTGTCATGGTCCTTGAAGACCCTGATAGCTGTCTCCTGATCATCATAGGCATTTAACGAGACATACCGGTGATCCATCAGCTCCTCAATTGACTGTTCGGGGTCGGCAAGCAGTAACTGCCTTATCTTTATATCATCAATAAGCTTCCAGTTATTGTCAACGATATAAATAACATTAAGAGTCTCAGAGTTATGTCCGAATTTCCTTATGTGTTCCAGAGTCTGCGCTACTGAAAAATAAACTTTCACAGCCACAAACTCGGGAGTCATAAGCCTTCCGATACTGTCTTCAGGATAACCCAGAAGCTGAAGTGCAATTTTCCGTTCACCCGGTGAAAGCAACTGTATAAGACGCTGCGAGACCTGTCCGGGTAACTCCTCAAAAAAAGCCGTCCTGTCGTCTGGATCAAGATCGTTAAGCAGCGAGGATAACCTGCTTGTTTGCTTTGCTATTCCCTCAATTATTTCCTCCTGCTTGTCGTGTGACAGAAGCTGGAATGTATCCCTGGCATGGGTGTTGGATAGAAGGCGGAAGATCAGAATTTCTTCGCCCGGAGATAACTCTTCTATTATTTCAGCAACTTCAAGGCTTTCAAGCTTTGACAACTCAGTTCTGAGAACCTTCCACTCCTTTTTCTCAATGAGTTCGCTGATTTCATCAATTGTTCCAATCATGACCTGGTCTCCTTACATTTTTACATCTGCAAGGAAAACCGGAGGTGTTCCTTACAGTACTTTAAAGCTTAGTTTCTCTATGACAAGGGTCTTCGTCCATCTCTGTATTTGTACTAAACCATTTAAAATATTCGTGGTTATTATCTTTTCAGGATCATCCGGTACTCGCGCTGCAACATACCTGCATCCGATCGTATCAGGAATAATCCGAGGCGCTAAAATTAAAATAAATTAATCAGTAATTAAGAGAAAAGGGCTTTAAAAGATTAAAGAAGATTACATGCGGGAAATGTGACAAGCTCCCGGCCCCAATCAGTAATACTATCGACTACCAATAATTAAATATATCCGCTATCATCCGATTACTTCAACAAAAAAAACCTCCGTTTTTATTCTTCCATTTTCAAATTCCCACATTTTCAAATTTTCAAATTACCTGATTCTTCTTCCATTTTCAAATTTTCAAATTTTCAAATTATCAGTTCCCCATTCTTTCAAAAAACTCCGCCCCATCCTCAATATCTCCTGTTCCGAGAATATGACAGGTCTCTGAAAGATCCGAGAAATCGAGTCCTCCTGCTGCAACAGCTTCATTATTATATCTTCCTTCCTTACCGTTATACCTGTTGGCGATGTCAACAGCCATCCTCCATATCTCCTTTGCAGCATCGTCTTTTATCCTGCTGTCCCAGTCCCTGAGGTCGGGGTTTCTGAAGCCAGGGGATCCGTTTCCTTTTGTGTTGCCATCGGGGATCTTGTGGTAGTCGGAGTTTGACTTTACAAAAGCCAGCTTATCGGGCGAGGTTACCTCCTCGTTCCAGTTGCTGTGCTGGACAACATGGATACGCAATGAGGTGTTCAAAGTTGGCATTTCAGCCTGTATCTTTCTGATGAGGGCTGAGGTGAAGTCGGACTGCCCCGCCTCGGCTATCCAGACGTCGCCGTCCTTTTTCAAAGTCTTTGCAACGATGGAGTACACCTCTTTGAGAGCCTTTTCAGGATCGGAATGGGCATCTGACCAGTTCTTTCCGAAAGCTGCTTTAAACAACTCATTCGCCGGGACATACAGTCCCTCCTGTATGCCATAGGTTCCGGCGACAGCATGATACTTTAAAGCACTGAAGCGAGGGTTTTTAAGTATGGTATAGAAGGCCGCCACGGTATGCAGGTCGTCGACATCTGTCTTGCAGTCAAACTGGGCCAGCAACAGGTCGTTTTTGCTGTCAAACAACCTTCCCACTGATCCTTCCTGTGCACCGGCAGTAAGTCCAGGCAACAGAAGCACCATCGCAGTAATAATAAGAACCAATGCTTTGTTTTTCATGGCAGTTTGTTTTTAATAATTCAACCGGGGGTTAACATTAATATCCGTCAGGACATAAATGTATCCCAATTGCTTATAAAAAACAATAGCCAGGAAAGAAAGGAAGCAGGCTTCTTTTATTTCTTAATAAATTCAACCCTCCTGTTCATTGCCTTATTTGCAGGGGTGTCATTGGGAGCAACCGGTTTGCTTTCGCCTGCGCCTTCAGTCTCCATGCGTGCTGCCTCAATTCCGAATTTTGCCGTGAGTTCGCTTTTTACCGATTCAGCCCTGCGTTTTGAGAGATCAAGGTTCATGGCATCATCGCCATCACTGTCGGTATGTCCTGTAATCTTAACACTTACATCCGGATTTTCCTTAAGCACATCGGCAATGCTCTTAAGGGTTCCATATGATTCAGGCTTGATGTCAGCTTTATTCACATCGAAGGTAATGCCGTATGTAACAAGCTTCCCTTCGGTAATAAGCTTGCTCCTGGTGTCGGGCGAGGCAGTTGTTATCTTAAGGTTGGTCACCATGGGCCAGCTGTTACGGTCCCATCCCGAGAAAAGGAACCTGTCAAATTTTGTATGGGTATAAATATTTGTTGGTACATCAAGTGCTTTTGAGCCCTGGTGGTAAATCCTAACCCTTCTCTTTTGAATCCAGATTATGACATGATTAAGCTGTTCCCGGACCACCGGATTTTTCGTGGCCTGTCCGTTGATCCAGTCACCCTCAGGATTATTTGTGTATCCCTTGGTTTCCCATCCGTCATGTTTCATGGTAATATGAAGGCCGCTTTTACCGGGATAAAGGTCATCGTTTATCTCTTTTGGATCTTCCGGGTCTTCTTCGTACAGCGTAAGAGCAATGCCATAATCATATTCGCTGTCAGGTATTATATCGAATTCAATTATGAAGTTATCAGGAAACGGGATCTTCCTTGTATAACAGTAAACGGCATCTTCTCCGTTCATATGGAGCCACTTACCGGAAGCGATATTGACTGTCTTGACTTCCCCGCTGCCATTTGAGGTCCAGAGAGCAGGGAAATCGCCGATCTGATCCAGGGAGAAATCCTCAAAATAGAGGATCTTGTCTCCTGCTACAAAGTCGTACTGTGTAAAGCTTTCCAGCTTCTGCGGAGCCGGTGGCTTATTGGTGTTTCCTGAATTTCCTGTATCATCTCCTTCATCAGATGCCTGTTCTTCTTCCTCAGAGGCGCTTTCTTCCCCTGACTCTTCATCAGTATCATTATTCCTTTTAAAAAGTCTTGCAGCGCCCTGCTCAAGCTTATCAAAACCAGCGTCTATACCCTGATCAATTCGTGAGTTTGCTCTATCAGTTCCCCTGTTCTTTGCTGATTCCACGGGATTACTTATCTGGGCTGCTACTGGAGAGCCCAGGAATACAACCAATACCGTCACAAGGAACGGCAAAAGAATTTTTCTCTTCATACGACCAACCATTTATTAAGATGATATAACAGGTGAAGTAAGCCAATATGGATGGAGCTAAATAGTAAAAAAGCGACACCGGAATTATAGGGGAATCTAGCTCTCTCTTCCCGAAAGAATCTTTGCCAGATGAAGGTTTCTCCTGAAGAAATGATCGGGCGTCTCGCCTGTTATGGCTTTGAAGTCCTTTATGAAATGGGTCTGGTCGAAATAGTTACCCAGAAATACAAGATCCTGATAGTCTATACGTTCGCTTACACCAATACTATTCCACAGATAGTTGATCTTGGTTATCCTTGAAAGCATTTTGGGTGTTATGCCGAGTCTCTCACGGAATTTTCTCTGAAGGGTTCTTTCGCTGACCTTGAATTGGCTTATCACCTCTCTCAGAGGAGTTGAGAAATTGCTGTGTATTATTTTCTCATACATATCATCTGTGTCGTCAGGGACATAAGGTCGCTGTTGCAGATTGTTTATGAATTCAGTGAAGATGTCAATTTTAGCAGCCGGGGAGTCGCTTTCATTCATCCTTCCCCTGACCGGGCCGAAGATCTGTTCCGGGATCGGGATAAAAATACGGTTACCGGCGATCATACTTATTCCAAGGACCCGGGAGAGCACGGTTGGTTTACAGATAACGATGAATCCAATTGTTTTTCCTTCAAGCCTGATGGAGTTGGCTGTAGGGCAAAGAGGCGCAATGAAAAAAGGCGGCAGTACCTGATCCACCGGCGAAAGTATCCGTGGCAGGTTACCAAAATGAAATACGATAGCTGCATCTTCGCGGGGCACAAATTTGTCTGTCAGGATGCAACTTACATCGCAACGTATTACTTCGAACTGCTTTACAAGCCAGGAGATATCATTTCCCGGCTTGAAAAATTCTGCCTCGGGCGCCATATTAAAATCTATGATTTACCAGGCTGTAATTTATCCATTAATTGAATCAATGAGGATATTTTTTGAGCAACATGAAGATTTTGTTGATATATGATAAACGGATAATATGAAATGGCCTGTGCTTCTCCTCCCATTTTTTCACCGTTTAACCCCCATTCCATTTCGCCGTAATATAACCCCCCATTCCATTTCGCCGTAGTATAACCAAACATTCAATTTCGCCGTAGGCGATTCCGTATTGTAGCCGAT
>JAVEZD010000008.1:0-28075 GCA_034003165.1 Bacteroidales bacterium
AATCTTCCCGAGTCGATCATCTGGGGGTGATAACCAAGAGCCTTCGCCTTGTATGACAGATAGTAGGGGTCAACACCAATGCAATGGCCCCCTACAAGTCCCGGATAGAACCTGAGGAAGTTCCACTTGGTATTGGCTGCTTCAAGCACCTCATAGGTGTTGACACCAAGCCTGTTGAAGATGAGCGAGAGCTCATTCATAAAGGCTATGTTTATATCGCGCTGGGTGTTTTCTATAATCTTCGCCGACTCGGCAACTTTTATTGAACTGGCCCTGAAAACACCGGCAGTAATGATAAGCTCGTATGTTTTTGCAATCACTTCAGCGGCTTCCTCATCACATCCGCTGGTGACCTTTACTATCTTGGTAAGGGTATGGTTGTGGTCGCCGGGATTGATCCTTTCGGGCGAGAATCCAGCCTTGAAATCACTTCTGAACTTAAGTTTTGAATATCTTTCAAGTACCGGTACGCAATCCTCTTCAGTACATCCGGGATAAACAGTCGATTCATAAACAACATAATCTCCCTTCTTAAGTATTTTCCCAACAGTCTCGGAGGCTTTAAGCACCGGTGTGAGGTCAGGAAGGTTGTATATATTGGTAGGAGTGGGGACGGCAATAATATGGAATGAAGCTTTTTTAAGATCCTCGGGATTGCTTGTGAAGAGTATGTCGGTACCATCAAAGGCTTCAGGAGGAAGTTCATTGCTTGGATCTATTCTTTTTTTCATCAGAGCCACCCTTTCAGGCTTGATATCAAAGCCAATCACCTTAATCTTTTTTGCAAATTCAAGCGCGATGGGCAGACCGACATATCCCAGGCCTATGACCGACAGGGCAGTTTCCTTGCTTAACAGTTTCTTGTACATATGGCTAAAGTTTTAAAATTAAGGGGAAGAAGTAAAAGCCGGAAAAGAAAAACATTATGTTCAGGCACGGCATGCTGCAGCCATTAACCGTATTCCCCGGTTTATAAAGGGCTCTTTTGTGAAGGGCTTTTGATTCTTCCATCGGGATTTCCCGCATAGGTATCAGAATTTTAAGTACGAAGATATGTTATTGCCACTTAAGAAAGAAGAAAATTTCCACGAACAGCCCTGCCCCTTACATCAAAAGTATCGGAAGATACAGGAAAACATACTATTGAAAATTATTCGACAAATTGTTGGTGACATTCATCAAAATGTTGATAAAAGCGGGGCATTTTTGTGGTGCTATAGTCGCTAATTATTTTATTTTTGTTCCAAACACATATACTCAGATTGGATATTAATAATTTCATACAGGAACTGCTTTTTAGTCACGATTGTGTCATTATTCCGGGCTTTGGAGGGTTTATAAGCAACCATATACCGGCACAGATTGACAAGGCGACAGGGACTTTTTATCCTCCTGTCAGGAAGATTTCGTTTAACCGCAATCTCAACCATAACGACGGCTTACTGGCCGGCCGGATATCAGGTAAGATGGGAGTCGGCTACAGTGAGGCCAGGGCTGTCATTGAAGAGTTTGCCGCCGGTCTCAGGAAGAAGCTCGACAGGGGCGAAAAGGTTATCTTCGACCATATCGGATCTTTTGTAAATAATGAAGAAGGTAATATCCAGTTTGAACCCGACAGGGAAGTAAATTATCATCTCGATTCATACGGGCTGGGTTCTTTCCGTTGTATGCCTCTCGAAGGTCACGAAAACAGAAAGCTGACCCTGAGCCGCACCGACAGGGAACCTGCAGGAAGGGTTATCACCCGGAAGATGCTCTGGAGAGCTGCCGTCATAGTCCCGGTTGTTGCCGCACTTGTTGCGGTACAGATGAATGGTGATCTCTTCAAGGCCAGAGTCGAGCGATCATCCATGAATCCGCTTGTGACAGCTGAATTTGAAAACAACAGAAAAGCTGTTGATAATGAGATTAACAATGCTGCTGTAGCCGGAGAAGTATCGCTCACATCTGCGGATGAGGCTGTGTCTTCAGGTGTAGATGCTCCCGTTGCTGAGCCTGAAGTGACTGCCCCGGTGAGTTCTTCTTCAGCCGTGTATTCTCTGATAACCGGTAGTTTCAAATCGGAAGATAATGCCCGTGTTCAGGTTAATGAACTCAGGGCTGAAGGATTTCAACCCGATATCTTTCAGGCTGAGAATGGCTTCTTCAGGGTTAGTGCTCTTGAATGCAGCGATCTGGGTACAGCCACCTTCAGGCGCGACAGCCTCCTTAAGAAATATCCGGGAGCCTGGATCTCAAAGAGGAAATAAGTATTATTTTACAGTACTGCCGTTACTGACTTTTTCTGCGGGAGAAACAAGCACAAGCCGTCCATCCTTATCTTCGGCCATCAGTATCATCCCCTGCGATTCAATTCCTTTAATTTTCCGTGGTTCCAGATTGGCAACGATGCTTATCTGCCTTCCGATCATGTCGTTAGGCTCATAGTATTCGGCAATGCCCGATACTATTGTTCTGACGTCAAGGCCGGTATCTATCTTAAGCTTAAGAAGCTTGGTAGTTCTGGGAACCTTTTCAGCTTCAAGCACGGTGGCTGTCCTGAGGTCGATCCCTGAGAAATCATCAAAGGTTATCATTTCCTTGGCCGGTTTAACACCTGCGCCGGCTGCTTCATTGGCTTTCTTTGAAGCCAGCAGCTTTTCAACCTGTCTGTCTATCTCTTCGTCACCTATCTTGTCAAACAGTAGCCCGGGCTTGTTTACTGTATGTCCGGGAACCATCAGATCGGTCCTGCCTGCATCAGTCCATTTATACTGCCCTGCCCCCAGCCATTCCCTGAGTTTCTTCATCGAAAAGGGGAGGAAAGGCTCGAGGATAATAGTGAGGTTGGCAGTTATCTGAAGGGAGACGTTAAGTATGGTCCTGACCCTGTCGGGATCGGTCTTCACTACTTTCCAGGGTTCTGCATCGGCCAGGTATTTGTTTCCGAGCCGTGCCAGACCCATGGCTTCGCGCAGAGCTTCCCTGAACCTGTAGTTTTCTATGTTGGATTCAACATTTTCGCGGATAGTTTTAATGGTCTCCAGAACCTGAAGGTCAGTATCCTCAAATTTATCAGGCTCAGGCACCCTTCCTCCGTAATAGTTAACAGTAAGAACAAGGGAGCGGTTCACAAAATTTCCCAGGATGGCAACAAGCTCGTTATTGTTCCTGGCCTGAAAGTCCTTCCATGTGAAGTCATTGTCCTTTGTCTCAGGAGCACTTGCGCAAAGGGCATATCTGAGAACATCCTGTTTGCCGGGAAACTCTTCGAGATATTCATGAAGCCAGACGGCCCAGTTACGCGATGTGGATATCTTGTCATTTTCAAGATTCAGAAACTCGTTGGCCGGCACATTGTCGGGCAGAATATATGACCCCATAGCTTTAAGCATCACAGGGAATATTATACAGTGAAAGACAATATTATCTTTTCCGATGAAGTGGACCATTTTAGTCTCCTGGTCTTTCCAGTATTTTTCCCATTCCGGTGTCAGTTCCCGGGTTGCTGATATATATCCTATAGGAGCATCGAACCATACATAGAGGACTTTGCCTTCAGCTCCTTCCACAGGAACGGGAACACCCCAGTCGAGATCACGGCTCACCGCCCTGGGCTGAAGACCCTGGTCGAGCCACGATTTACACTGCCCGTATACATTTGTCTTCCATTCCTTATGTTCCTCAAGGATCCATTGCTTAAGCCATTCCTCATATTTGTCGAGAGGCAGGTACCAGTGCTTTGTCTCGCGCCTTACAGGAGTGCTTCCGCTTATGGTCGACCTGGGGTTTATCAATTCTTCGGGACTAAGTGAAGATCCGCATTTCTCACACTGATCACCATAGGCATTTTCATTTCCGCAATGCGGACATGTTCCTGTTATATACCTGTCGGCAAGGAAACTGCCCGCCTCTTCATCATAGAACTGAAGCGAAGTCTTCTCTGTGAATTCTCCTTTCTTATAGAGTTCACTGAAGAAACCTGATGCCGTTTCGTAATGTATGGCATTGGAGGTGCGTGAATAGATGTCGAAAGCAATTCCGAAATCCTCAAAAGCCTTTTTGTTTATTTCATGATACCTGTCTACCACTTCCTGAGGTGTCACCCCTTCTTTCCGGGCTTTCAGCGTTATTGGCACTCCGTGTTCATCTGACCCGCATATGGATATGACATCCTCACCTTTTAACCTGAGGTAACGGGTGTAAATATCAGACGGAACATATACTCCTGCAAGATGTCCTATATGCAAAGGTCCGTTGGCATAGGGAAGCGCAGAAGTGACAAGATATCGTTTGTAATTCTTCATGATTCTGATAGTGAACTGTTCGCGTAAAAAAAATCGCACAAATATAATAAATAAAAGTCTCGGCAGTCAAGGAAGCCCCGTTTATCGGGCATCTAAATATTGGATGGTAAGTACCGGTAAAGATTAAGGGGGCAGATATGATTGGAAATCGCATCAGGATGGATTATTTTTACATATATTTTAAGCTATGTCGTTAAGAAAGATAGAACCTCCTTTTCTTAAACCCGGCGATGAGGTGGCAATCATCTCTCCTTCGTGGATAGTCGAAGAGGAAAAGATGAATGAGGCAGCTGCATTGCTCACGGCCTGGGGATTAAGGGTCACGACGGGAAAACATCTGCTTAAGAGAAGCGGTCCCTTTGCCGGCACTGACAGGGAACGTCTTTCGGACCTGATGTCGGTGACTGCAGACAGGAACATAAGAGCTGTCTTTTGTTCCAGAGGAGGCTATGGTATGATGAAGCTTCTTGGAAGAGCCGATCTGTCATCACTGAGGCGCTATCCCAAATGGTTTATCGGTTTCAGTGATATCACGGCCCTTCATCTGTGGCTGAGCAATGTTTATGGTCTGGTATCTGTTCACGGGGAGATGCCTGTTAACTACGGAAACAGGGATAAGAGCCACGAAACCTTTTCCTCACTTCATGATGCTCTTTTCGGAAAGGGTGTAAGAATAAGCTGGGAGGGAAGTATTATCAGGCCACGCAGCGTCACCGGTGAAGTCACCGGAGGCAATCTCTCACTGCTTGCCGGAATGGCAGGGTCGCGCGGAGAACCACCAACACGGGGACGAATACTGTTTATTGAAGAAGTAGGAGAGCAGCTTTATCATATCGACAGAATGATGACAAGCCTGAAGCTGGCCGGTAAGCTTGAAGGACTTGCGGCCCTGCTTGTCGGTGGACTTAGCAGGCTTGAAGACTCCAGGGTCCCGTGGGGAAGGACAGCTGAAGAGACAATCCTTGATATTGTCAAAGGGTATTCATACCCGGTCTTCTTCGGATTTCCGGCTGGGCATATTAGTGACAACAGGGCCTTTTATATAGGGAAAAAGGCCACGATCGATATTGACGGGCGGAGGGCTGTTTTTACTTCGGGGCCTCCCTCAGAAGGCTGAAATAAGCAGGTCAAGATCTTTTGAGATAATCCCGAATTTCTGTCCCAGTGTCTCATTTGTAAGCATACCGTTGAAGAGATAAACACCGTCGCGGATGTAGGGATCATTCTTAAGGAGCTGGGTCATGCTGCCGGCTTCAGCCATTCCCTGTAAGAGAGGGGTGAAGATGTTGCTCAGGGCTATGGATGCTGTACGTGCCACTCTCGAGGGGAGGTTCCACGCCGAATAGTGGATCACTCCGTGTTTCTCATAAACAGGATCATTCAGAGCCCTGCATTCTGTTGTCTCTATACATCCGCCCCTGTCGATGCTCAGATCTATTATAACCGCACCTCTCTTCATAGTCTTCACCATCTCCTCGGTGATGTAGTACCAGGGTCTGAGATCCTCGAGCTCTATGGCACCGATAAGCACATCGGCCGAGCGGAGAGCTTTTTTAAGAACCTGGGGGTGGAATACAGAGGTCTTCAGGCGTTGGCCGAGTATATTCTGAAAGCTTCTGAGCCGTTGAAGTGAATGGTCAAAGATCATAACCTGTGATCCAAGGCCAAGGGCTGCTCTGGCGGCGTATTCCCCGGCAGAGTTGGCACCAAGAATGACAACTTCAGTGGGAGTAACCCCTGTAATGCCTCCAAGCATCACACCTTTTCCTCCATGATGGTTGGAGAGGTAGTCGGAGGCAAGAAGTACAGAGGTGACACCGCTTATCTCGCTCATCGATTCGATAACGGGGAAGGTCCCGTTCTGATCCCTGATCTTCTCAAAAGCCAGGGCAGTCACCTTTTTCCTGAGCATCCTGCCAAGGGTATCTTCGCTGAGTTTGAGTACATTAAGGTACGACATAACCACCTGGTTGCCTTTAAGATAGTCGGCTTCCTGACTAGTGAAGGGAGCAACCTTGATTACAATATCCGAGCTGAATACTTTTGCCGGCGAGTCTGCTATGATGGCTCCGTTTTCGCTGTAATCCTTGTCTGAATAGTTGGCTCCAAGTCCTGCTCCTTTCTGTATTATAACCTCATTTTCATTCTGAACCAGCAAAGAGACAGCTTCAGGTGTAAGGGCAACCCTTTTCTCGTCGTTCTTCTTGTCGCAGGGAACACCAACCGAGAATCTCCTGTATCTGACCATGGTTTCAAGAAGCTCTTCCTTAGGCAGGAAAGAAGCATTCCCAAGGTTCATCCTCCCGCCTTTACCTTTTTCATTCATCTTTCAGGTGTTATTTATCCAAAGGTAAAAAAATTGTGATACGGGAACAAAACCTTATATGGCTAAGTGATTTTCAGAATACGGCTTTCATCGTCCATGACAGTGATATATAACCGTACTGTCTCAGGGGGAATGATGTCCTCTACCAGTTCGGGCCATTCCATGAAACAGTAAGAACCATCGGACAGGTATTCTTCGATGCCGAAATCAAAAACCTCCTCCTTCTTTTTGATCCTGTAAAAATCGATATGATAAACAGGGTCACCTCCCGGGGTCCTGTACTCATTTACGAGGGTGAAGGTGGGACTGGTGACGGTGTCAGTTACCTTAAGTTCGGAGCATAAGGCCTTTATTATGGTTGTTTTTCCCGATCCCATGGCTCCGAAAAAGGCGTAAAGCCGCCTTTCTCCTCCAAGGGAAAGAATGGTTGCCGCAGCTTCCTTAAGGTGCTTCCTGTCTTTTATTACAATAGTTTCCATTTCCGAATCATTACATAACGGGTTCAAGACAGGCTACCGGGAGCATCATCTCCTGCATTGAGATGCCTCCGTGCTGGAAGGTATCCCTGTAGTAACCGGCATAATAGTTAAAGTTGTTCTGATAAACCAGGTAATCATTATTACGGGCAAAGATATATTTCGATGTGATATTGGCCTTTGGAAGACCGGCTTTCAGAGGATCCTTTATCTCGAAAACTTCTTTAGGGTTATAGTCGAGGTTCCTGCCTGTTTTATATCTCAGGTTTGGAGAGGTCTGCCTGTCGCCGGTTACCTTAACAGGGTTCTGCACCCTTATTGTGCCATGATCGGTACTGAATATTACCCTGACCCTGTTTGCCGACAGTATCTTGAGCAACTCAAACAGTGATGAGTGGACAAACCACGATCTTGTAAGGCTGCGATAAGCCCTCTCGTCATTGGCCAGATCCCTGATTATTCCCATTTCAGTCCTGGCATGCGAAAGCATATCCACAAAGTTATATACAAGAATATTTATGTTGTTTTGAAGCAGCGACCTGTAGTTGTCGTTTATCTTCTTACCTTCCTGATTACTGCTTATCTTGTTATACGACCATTTGTATTTCAGTCCGTTCATAGCCAGCTGCTGGCCGAATAGTTCTTCCTCGAAGGTGTTCTTTCCCTCTTCGTCGTCGTCGTTAATCCAGAAATCGGGGAAGCGTTCTGAGATGGCCGAAGGCATAAGGCCGGCAAAAAGTGAGTTTCGGCTGTATTGTGTTGCTGTGGGAAGAATACTCATATAGACCTCGTCCCACACAATCCTGTACATTCCTGCAAGTTCTGAGGCTATGGTCCTCCACTGGTCGATCCGCATATTATCTATCAGAATGAAGAATAGAGGTTTTCCATCCACCACTTCGGGAAAGATCTTTTCGCGGAACAGGGAAGGAGAAAGAAGCGGTTTGTCTTTGCATCCCGGTGTAAGCCAATCGAGATAATTAACCATTATAAACCTTGAAAAGGCTTTGTTGGCTTCGTATTCCTGCATCCCAAGTATCTCATTCATTCCCGGGTCGACCGATTTCTCAAGTTCCGACTCCCAGAAAATAATCTTACGGTAAAGCTCTATCCAGTCGTGCCATGACGAAGCGCTGCCTGTCATGGAACCGATCCGGCTGAACTCCTGCCTGTAGTCGGTTGTTGTCTTCTCGGTAACAAGACGTTTCTGGTCAATAATCTTCTTTATTGCCATTAGTATCTGGTTCGGCTTAACCGGTTTTATGAGATAATCGGCAGTCTCGGAGCCGATGGCAGCTTCCATAATACCTTCTTCTTCATTTTTTGTTATCATAACAACAGGTATGTCCTTCCTTGTCTCGCGGATGAGTCTGAGGGTCTCAATGCCGCTGATACCCGGCATGTTCTCATCGAGAAAGATAATGTCGTATGTTTTCTGCTTTACCATGTCGATGGTGTCGATACCGTTTGAACAGGTATCGATCTCATATCCTTTTTCCCGGAGGAAGATGATATGAGGTTTCAGTGCTTCTATCTCATCATCGGTCCATAGAATCTTTATGTTCCTCATTTGTACTAAAGGGTTTAAAATTTAACTCCGGCAGCAGACCGGTAACTATTCACGACCGTTAAGATAGTTATCTCTGAAGAACAGCAGGTATCTTTCAGGGTTTTTATCATTTTCAAGTATTGCCCTGTTACTGCTGCTAATAAGGAAGGTCATCACCCCTGTTTCAGAAGGGTTTCTGAGAACACTGGCCGGTGAGAATGCCCTGAAGTAATCCCAGGCTTCATTGTTGTCTGAAAAACCCGATACATAAACAATCACGTATCTGTCGTCGGTGAGGCTCCCTTCTGTACGGAAGTTTTTGTTTGTGTAGTTGTCTATGTTATAGCTTATCACATCGAACGACACCTGGTTTATGTTTATCTCATTGCCGGTGATAACAAGGCAGAAGGAAAGCCGGGCCGTGGTGTCGCTATCAAAAAGGGTGGCGGCGACCTGTTTCTCTTCTTCGATTTTTATCTCCGGAGCCTCCTGATCAAGAAAGGCTGTCAGCTCAAGAGCCTTTTCAGCTTCTTCTGTGCCGGGACTGGTTTTTATTATCTCATCAAGAACCGGCCTAAGGCGTCGGATGTCGCCTGTTGGGCCTGTAGCATAGACTTTCAGAAGCATGAATTTGGGAGCAAGGTCACTTTGAGGATAGTCCCTCAGGGCTTTTTCAATAATATCAAGTGACCGGGTATAGTCTTCTGCAACATAGGCTTTATAGGCTTCACTGTAAAGCGAACCGATCATCTCAGCTTCAGCCATTTTTCTGTTACGGTAATCAGGGTCGGAGAGTATAAGTGCAAATTCCGATTCAGGGTAAAGGGTTGTAAGTCTCTGCCTGTAGGCTTCGGCTCTCTGTGGATTTTCGGTGCTGAAAAGATTGTGAAGGTTGTACAGGGCCTCTGGTTCAAGGATGCTTCCCGGAAACCTTGTAAGCAGAGTCTCGAAGGATGTTGCGGCTTCCGAGGTCCGGGAGAACCTCTCGTCGAATATCTTCCCGGCATTCAGATAGGCAAAAGAGATCTTCTCGTCGGATAGTCTCAACAGAGAGTCAGTAAGGGGGAGATCCTTAAGGTAGAAGGCAGGTTTCTTGTTATCGGGCAGTGCCTGTGCGGTGTCGTTCCCGTTGCCTGTCAGGTCATCGGTTCCCGCAGCATCCTGCTGAACGCCTGTCATCGACCGGTTAGCCCTTCTCCAGTTGTCTTCGAGCCTTCTGTCGCCCCACCTCTTGCGGAACTCAGTTCTTCCGAAAGCCAGGGCGGCCTGATTGTAGAAATACCAGCTACCCTCCTGGGCTATGTTATCTGCAAACCTTCTTTCGCTTTCATAATATTCTCCGAGGTTGTATCTGCCGTCACCGGATGTTGAGGCAGCACGCTCCTGCTCAATGAGTCCTGCGATGATACCGTTTATAAGCTCATTTCTCTGAGCCGGGCTCATGGCAGCCACCTTCCTGAGGCTGTCCTGTGTACGGATTGTTATCAGATGTTCAGTGAGTGCCCCAAGGTTGTCGGCCATAGTCTTCAAAGACAGATAATCGGGGTGCTTCCGGTCCATAAAGTAAACGGCACTGTCGTAGAAACGTCCGGCTTCTATATAGTCGGGTTTGCTGAAGTAATGTGACGCCAGAGCCAGATACGACCTTCCCTTCTGGTTCTGATTGACTGAGCTTGCTTTTACGGAATTTCTGTAGAGCTCAACAGCTTCTTCGGGGAAGCCCTCTTTCATAGATATATTACCAAGGGCATAGTAGATCTGATCAAGATAGTCTTTGTTCTTCGAGTCCCTGATCATCTTCTCAAGTTCTTTAACCATGCTTTCGGTATCTTCCCCTGAATTCACGTCAAACACCCCGGCAATATTGATTCTGGCATTGAACTCAACATCGTATGGAGGATTCATGTTGATTACATTCCTGAAGAGGGCGGTGGCCTTTGCCGGGTCTCCGTTAAGGTCGTGGAGCTGGGCAAGAAGGTAGGTGAGCCTGTATTTTGATCTCTTTCCCGAGACATAGCCGACAGCCTGTGAAAGCGGATCTATGGCCTCCTGATATCTCTTCTGTTTTATGTAAAGATCGGCAAGGGCAGAATAATAAAAGGCCTTGAATGATTTATCCCTTCCTTCAATATCTTCGATGCTGCTCAGGAGTCGGAGAGCTTCATTATAAATACCTTTGCCGGCTGAAATCCTTGCCTGCCAGACAAGCGCTTCTGTCCTGATACCGGGATCGTTGGCATTTTCAAGTGAGTGGTTGAAGACGGCGGCAGCTTCATCGAATTCATGTTTGTGAAACCGCGCTTTCCCAATGAGCAGATAACTGTCGTCGACCCATTCATTGAATTCCTTTTGTTGCAGGAGTTGCTTTTCCTTTTCTGAGAGGTCGCGTCCGGGGTTGAACTCGGGACGTGCAGTTATCGATTTCAGGGAGATAAGCTTTGACGCTTTCTGAACGGCTTTTTCCATGTCTGAGGAGCAGAGGCTGGCCGTCTCAGGGTCGTCTGACTCAAAAACCCTTATCAGCTCAGCGTAATCGTCCCTGTAACCGTTGTTAATCTTACGGATACCTGCCTTGTAACTCTCGTACCCGTTGAAGTAAATATTGTATCTGGCTGTCAGTCCATGATAAAAACGGGTTGTGCCGGTGTTTTTTTCCACGGAACATCCTGTCAGGGTCAGCAACAGCCCTAATACAGCAAGAGGCTTATATAAAGGTTCCCCCCTGGACAATAAATGGATCATTAATACTATAAACTGACTTCGCCGAAGTATAGTATTTCAAAGGTAAACAAAAAAGGGTTGCTCCTGACCTGTCAGGCCGAGACTACTCTTTTTATCTCAGGTACCTCTTTAAGCACTGCCTGCTCTACTCCAGCCTTCAGGGTCTGCATGCTGTAGGGGCAGCCATGGCATGCTCCGGTCAGCTTTACCTTAACTGTCATGTCTTCTGTTATCTCGACCAGTTTGATGTCGCCTCCGTCGCTCTGAAGATATGGTCTGACCCTGTCGAGTGCTTTGGCAACACGTTCCTTTATGCTTGTAAGATCTGTCATTTTTCCCTTTGTTTATGTTTTATTTTGTTATTTCTACTTTTAAAGTAGGTCCTTCTTCACGGTTTCTCTTTTCAACTTTTTCTATTACTTCGTCAGCAAGTTCAGCAAAGGCTTTCCCTGTAAGCGAATCGTCAAGAGCCGCGGGATGTCCCCTGTCGCTTCCTTCACATATCCCCTGAACAAGAGGGATCTGTCCGAGAAGAGGCACTTTCATCTCAGCGGCAAGCCTTATGCCTCCTTCCCTTCCAAAGATGTAGTATTTGTTTTCGGGAAGCTCAGCCGGGGTGAACCACGACATGTTTTCAACCAGTCCAAGCACCGGTACATTTATCTTTTCGCTTCTGAACATGGATATGCCTTTCACGGCGTCGGCAAGCGCCACTTCCTGGGGGGTGGTAACAACAATGGCTCCGGTAACAGACACTTCCTGGACCAGGGTCAGGTGGATGTCGCTGGTTCCGGGAGGGAGGTCAACAAGAAGGTAGTCGAGTTCTCCCCAGTCGCCCTGTGTAATAAGCTGTTTAAGGAAGCCGGAGGCCATGGGTCCGCGCCATATAACGGCACTGTCGGGCTCAACAAAGAACCCAAGGGAAAGGACCTTAACACCGTGCTTTAACATCGGAACTATTAGTTCTCCCTCCACGCCTTTCTTTACTTCAGGCCTGAAATGCCCGGCATCAAACATTATAGGAACCGACGGTCCGAAGATGTCAGCATCAAGGAGACCTGTCCGGAAACCTTTCCGTGCAAGTGCAATGGCCAGATTAACGGCAATGGTAGTTTTACCTACTCCTCCCTTGCCCGATGAAACGGCAATTATATTCCTGACTCCCGGAAGAGACCTTTCAGGCTTTGGCTGGAACTTTGGCACCTTTATTTTCGGTTCAACCTTTACTTCGGCCACTTCGGTATCAGCACCAAAGACATCCTTCAGGGTTCTGACGACCGAACTCCTTACAGACGAAAGGAAGGGGTCGTTTGACTTCTCCGGGGTAAGGGTTATTGAAATGCCATTTTCGGTATATAACGCTTCGGATACCATTCCAAGACTTACAATATCTTTTCCTGATTCAGGATGTATGACACCTGACAGGGCTTTGATGATCTGTTCGTTTGTTATCATCCGGCTAATCTGTTTAAGCTGCGGAAGCAAGTCCGCTTTTATTTTTATTTAATTTAATTATAAACAAGCTGCAATTTTATCAAATTTTTTAATACCGGCAAAATAATACCGGCTGATATACAACACATGGGATATGATTCAGGAGAGATGTGCTGAGGGGTCCCAGAAAACAGCGCTGAAGTTCACCACCCTGTCGTCTTTAACTTCAATGCCTTCATTTTCAAGAAGCTGTTGCATGGTAGAGGAATTTCCGAAGCGAAGTTTTCCGGTCAGGACTCCGTTTCTGTTGACTACTCTGTGGGCCGGGACGAAAAGCGGATGACTATGACACACGTTAAGGGCCCATCCCACCATTCTGGCCGACTGTGCTGTTCCCAGGAAGCGGGCTATTGCTCCGTAAGAGGTGACGCGTCCGGCCGGTATCAGTCTTGTGACTTCATAAACGCGGTCGAAGAAATCAGGATTCCGGGTCTCTTTTATTGCTGCCATGTTCTATGATACTGTTTTTTGGCAATCTGAATGAGAGGTAGTTGATTTTTGCTCCTTCCTTAAGGAAAAGAGTTTCGTAATGTGTTCGTATTGAGAGGATCTGATCGTCAGGCATGCTTGTATAAATGTCGTCGGTATGCATTATGATGTCGAGGCCGTTATCCCTGGCAATGGAAAGTGTATAGGAATACAGGTCATAATTGTCTGTCTTAAGGTGCACGATCCCGTTATCCTTAAGAAACAATCTGTATTTGTTAAGGAAGAAAGGGCAGGTAAGTCTTTTGTTTGAGTTGCGTTTTCCGGGATGAGGATCGGGGAATGTTATCCATATCTCATCCACCTCATCTTCATCAAAAAACGAGTTTATGAATTCGATCCTTGTCCGAAGAAAGGCACAGTTTGTCAGTTTGTCCTGATTGGCAGTCTTTGCTCCTCTCCACATCCTGGCACCTTTGATGTCGACACCAGTGAAATTACGTCCGGGGAAGAGACGTGCAAGCTCCACAGTATATTCTCCTTTTCCGCATGCCAGCTCAAGGATCAGAGGGTTGTCGTTTCCGAACAATTCCTTTTTCCAGTTTCCTTTTAAAGGATGATCAACATCGAAGCTTACTGTATTCCCCGGCTGAATGACATTGGCAAAAGAGCCCAGCTCTTTCCAGCGGGCCAGCTTATTCTTTCCCACTGTTTATTCAGGTTTATTTATTGTTTCGACCCTAAGTCCTATGTCGTATACTCCCCTGAGGTCTTCCATCCTCATCCCATGCTGGATATCAACGGTATAGGTCCCGCTTACGGGGAAAAAGACATTTGTCCTGTATGGCAGAACAAGCTCGCGGACATCACCGAACCCTTTCCCGTACCGGTTTCCTTTTTCATCGGCCAGATTGTATTCCAGGGTATCAGTCATGATTTTCCCGTCGGGAGCAGTGGTAGTGACAAAAAGGTATATATTTCTGAAAGGGTAGGCTGAACCCGTACGCAGGGTGAAGTGGATGTCGTTGTTACTGAGGGTATCATCTACCGCGAACCTGAAAGAGGCAATGCCGGCAACCCTCCATATATTACCGGGCATGGCTGACGAGCCTGTGAAAAGAGTGTCTTTACCGCATGAGGTGGCAACAAGGAGCAGTAATAAAATCAGTACGGCACCGGTTTTATTTTTTCCTTTTATCATTAAACTTCCTCTTTTTTCTTCTGTCGTTGTTTCTGTTATTTGACTTCTTTGAAGCAGGGTCATCAAACCTTGTAAGACTGTTGTTCTTGAGAAGATCCTCTGAAACAGGTTCGGCATTCCATGACCCCTCATTTACAGGCAGCCTTTCAGCCTTCTTCCCCGAACGGTTAAGAGCTATTATCTCTCTAACCCTCTTTACAGGGATGGCAATCAGGTTAACTGACGAATGGGGATCGGTTGAATACCAGTAAATCCCCTTGTGTACCTCCATCTTCTGGAAATATGCCGTAGTGTCAATCAGTTCGAGAGGCACCTCCCTTGAAGGGAACGACTTCTGGGCATCTACATAACAGTCGAGTTCAAAGTTAAGGCAGCACTTGAGCTTACCGCACTGTCCGGCAAGCTTCTGGGGATTAAGTGAGAGTTCCTGGTATTTGGCATGGGTTGTTGTGACTGATACGAAGTTGCTTATGAAGGTGGCACAACAAAGCTCCCTTCCGCACGAACCTATACCTCCTATACGTCCAGCTTCCTGCCGGGCACCGATCTGGCGCATCTCTATTCTTACCCTGAATTCTTCGGCAAGCACCTTGATGAGTTGTCTGAAGTCGACCCTCTCGTCAGCTATGTAGTAAAAGATAGCCTTCGTTTTATCTCCCTGGTACTCAACGTCTCCTATTTTCATATTGAGCCTTAGTTCTTCGGCAATCTCCCTTGAGCGGAGCATGGTAGTATTCTCCAGCTTCCTGGCTTCTTCCCATTTCTGGATGTCAACCGCTTTTGCTTTTCTGTATACTTTTTTGAGATCGTCGGCGGCAGGCTGATTCTTGAGTTTCCTGATCTGCCTCTGAACCAGTGGACCTGTCATGGAAACCCTTCCTATGTCGTGGCCGGGAGATGCTTCAACAGCTACTACGTCACCAACATTAAGCCTGAGTGCGTTTACATTCCTGTAAAAACCTTTTCTTGTATTCTTGAAACGGATCTCTACAACATCATTTTCCCCGGGAGATTCTGAAAGCTCCTGGAGCCAGTTGAATGAGTCGAGTTTGTTGTTCCCCGGTTTATATGTAACATCAGGCATGTAAAGGTCTTCCCCATGTAGTCCCTGAATATCTTCGTTATCTGTCATAAGATACTTATGGTTCTTATTTGAATCGCAAAATTAGTGATTAAATCCGGGAAAATTCAATTAATATCCATCCTTTTAACGGATGAGCCTGGTGACTTTCAGGGCAAGGTCGAGGAAAATGATCTTTGCATTACCGTTGGCTTCGACGTGTGAAGCTGCAAGATTGAACTCATCGTACAGGGGGTATACGTTGGTTGTTTTTATAAAAGGGTGGAACTTATCTGAGAAATCCGCTTCGATGCCTGTAAGGAAGACTATATTATTCTTAAGCTGGTCGAGTGTAAGCATCAGATTTTCCCTGAGCAGCCTGAGCGAAAAGGTTATAAAGCCCTTCTGGGCTTCCCGTCCCGTGGCAGCCATCTCCTCCGACCATGAAATAAGTGAAATAATATCGCGTTTCCAGGCAAGCCTCATAAGGTTTTTAAACCTTTCCAGGTTGCCTTCTGAGGCATCTTCGTTCCGGCACAGCTCGATGGCCCTGGTAAGGTTTCCGTTGGCGACCCTTGCAATATCATCAAGAGAAGTGGAGAAGTCGGGGAAACAATTTGACAGATAGCTGATTATATCGGTTTTGCTGAAGCCCGGTATTTTAACAAGCTGGCACCTTGAATGGATGGTCGGTATTATTTTGCCGGGTTCTTCGGAAACAAGAAGGAAGAGTGTCTTTTCAGGCGGTTCTTCTATCATCTTAAGCAGCTTGTTGGCTGTTGTCGGATGCATCTTTTCGGGCAGCCATATTATCATGATCTTGAAGTCGGACTCAAAAGATTTAAGGCTTAGTTTCTTTATTATCTCCGATGCTTCCGAAGCAAAGATAAGACCCTGTGCATTGCCCACCTCAATTGAATCGAGCCATCTGTTGAGTGTGAAAAAAGGGGACTGCCTTACAAAATCCCTCCACTGAACTATGTAGTTATCACTTACCGGATCATCATTCTTTTTGTCCCTGATTACGGGGAACACAAAATGCAGATCGGGATGTATCAGTTTCTCATACTTGATACACGATCTGCATTTTCCGCACGAATCAGCGGGGGTCCTTTCTTCGCAGCTTATGTACTGTGCAAAAGCAAGTGCCAGGGCAAGGCTGCCACAACCCGGAGGTCCGGTGAACAGTTGGGCATGACTGACTCTCTGCTGATTTACAGAGTTCAGTAATTTGCCTATGACCACCTTCTGCCCTGGTACCTGTGAAAATCTCATATCTAATTTTATCTGGCCGGCTGCAAAGCAGCAAGTGCCGAATCATAATCTGGCTCCTGCGTTATATCCGGCACCATCTCTGTATATATTACGGTTCCGTCTTCCCCGACAACCACCACACTGCGGGCATAAAGGCCTGCAAGGGGACCATCAGTCATCAGTACCCCGTAATCATTTCCGAATGCCGTATCGCGGAACCCCGACAAAGTTACAACATTTGTGATACCTTCCGTTGAACAGAACCGTCCGTGGGCGAAGGGAAGATCTTTCGATACGGCAAGAACAACCGTATTGTCCAGCCCTGCGGCCAGCTGATTGAACCTTCTGACGGATGTGGCACATACCGAAGTGTCGAGACTGGGGAAAATGTTAAGTATCATCTTTTTCCCTTTCAGGTCTTCCGGCCCCATCTCACCAAGATCCGATTTTACAAGTCTGAACCCGGGAGCTTTGCTCCCTTTAACAGGAAGGTTCCCGGCAGTCGTCACCGGATTACCTTTGAATTTTGTTTCTGCCATAGTCTTTCAAATTTAATTATTCTTTTATGATCTGTGAACATAATATCGGCATGTTTGGTTCATTCACACCGGTCCTGAAAAATCATGGAGGCTTACCAAAGATAGCAATTAAGGATGCATAATTAAGCTTTTTCTCTTACAATAAAGTTACAACAGGGCAAAGCGTTTTTAGCAAAAAAAATGTAGGTTTGTAAAGGAAAATATTCTCTGTTAATTAAAAAACATATGATCTATGAAAATGATTCAGGACTTTAACTTTAAAGGAATTAAAGCAATAGTCAGGGTAGATTTCAATGTGCCCCTTGACAAAAAGACTCTCGTTGTGACCGACGACAACCGTATCAGGGGTGCCCTTCCGACAATAAAGAAGATCCTTGGCGATGGTGGTTCGGTTATCCTTATGTCACATCTCGGAAGGCCGCAGGGGCGTATGGATAAATTCTCACTCAAACCTGTTATTCCGGTTCTTGAGAAGCACCTTGGACTGAGTGTTCTTTTTGCCGACGATTGTCTTGGTGAATCAGCTGAAAAGATGTCGGCTGCACTAAAACCCGGAGAGGTCCTGCTTCTTGAAAATGTCAGGTTCTATCCCGAAGAAGAAGGTAAGCCCATTCTTCCCGAAGACGCCACCGATGAGGAAAAGAAAGCTGCAAAAGCCGCCCTTAAGGTTAAGCAGAAAGAGATGGCCGCCAAACTGGCCTCATATGCCGATGTATATGTGAATGATGCTTTCGGAACAGCCCACAGGGCTCATGGCTCCACTGCCGTGGTTGCCGGTTTTTTCCCTGGTGACAAAATTATGTTCGGCTTTCTCATAAACAGCGAGCTTGCTGCAATGGACAAGGTGCTTAACGATTCACAACGTCCTTTTACAGCCATCATGGGAGGAGCAAAGGTATCAGACAAGATTATGCTTATCGAGAACCTGCTTAACAGGGTCGATAACATTATTATAGGAGGCGGTATGACCTATACCTTCATCAAAGCACAGGGTGGAAAGATAGGTAATTCACTCTGCGAAGAGGACAAACTCGACCTTGCACTTAAGATAATAGAAAAGGCAAAGGAGAAGAATGTTAATCTTTATCTCCCGGTCGATAGTCTTAACGCAGATAAGTTTGACAATGAGGCAAATATAAAAGTCACTGCCGTTGATGCCGTTGATGACGGATGGCTGGGACTCGACCTTGGTGAGAAATCAATAGCTCTCTTTTCAGATGTTATATCAAAATCAAAAACCATCCTCTGGAATGGTCCTATGGGTGTTTTTGAGATGGAGAAATTCTCAAAAGGAACATCTGAAGTTGCCAAAGCCATTGCCGAGGCCACTGGAAAAGGTGCTTACAGCCTAATCGGAGGCGGTGATTCAGTAGCTGCCATAAACAAAAACAAGCTGGCCGACAAGGTGAGTTATGTTTCGACCGGCGGAGGCGCCATGCTCGAGTATATGGAAGGAAAGAAACTCCCGGGGATCACAGCCATCAGAGGCGAATAAGAGTTGTTTCCCGAAACTGAATGTAAGGCTGTACTGCAGGCCGGAGGACCAGCCTCTGCCGGGTACAGCCTTTTTTTTAACAATCTCATAAACAGAGAGCTGAATTTGATTTATCTTTGTAATTGTTATGAAAGGAAAAATATTCTGGTCCCCGGTCCTGTTCCTGCTGCTTCTTGCATCTCCTGCTTGTGATAAGGAAGAAGAGATTCCCCTGTCGGGAACTGTCACCATCGACAGTAAGCTTACCTTCAGCGATGACAAACAGACCTACGTGATCTATGGGTTTCTGTTTTCAGATGCCAGACGGGTTCCCTTTCCAGGTTCTGTTAAACCTGATATAACGGTTTACAACGACGAAAGCTCCGTGTCTCTTATGACAGGTAACTACCTCGATTCCTTTTATCTTGAAGGTGAATACAATGATGCCGCTTCAGCCGTTAGCGCCTTCAACGGACTTAAGACAGTTAATCCGGCAATGATTACATGGACAGGAATGGCATCGCCGCTGGCCGAAGGACAGGTTTGGGTTTACAGGACCGACAGGGAGCAGTATGCCAAAATAAGAATCATAGAGCTGGAAACAGGTACCCATGAGGACAAGGTTTATGCAAGCTGTACTTTCGAATGGGCCTTTCAGCCTGACGGATCAACAAATTTCCCGGCCCGATGAACCCCGGCTTTATAAGCACTGTTTTCAATATAAAAAGCCAGGAAGAGTTCAGGAAAATTGCTCTTGAGGTTTTCCGTTACCAGGCATTTGCCAATCCGGTATACAGGGAGTTCACAGAATGTCTTGGCATTGATCCGGCCAGGGTCGACGATCTGACAAAGATACCCTTTCTGCCGGTTAGCATGTTCAGAAACCACAGGGTGATAAGTGGTAACAGGGAAGAGGAGCTGTGTTTTGAAAGCAGCGGAACCACCGGACAGGCAGTAAGCCGCCATTATGTATGCGACCGGAGTGTTTATGAGGAAAGTTTTCTGAGGGGATTCAGGTATTTCTATGGGGAACCTTCCGGTTACCTGATAACCGCCCTTCTGCCTTCATACACAGAAAGAAAGAACTCTTCGCTTGTATATATGATGAATTCCCTGATACGGCAAAGTGGTGACAGCCGCAGCGGTTTCTACAGGGATAACACCGGTGAGTTGCTTTCCTGCCTTGCCGGGGCAGCGGCAGAAGGAAAAAAGTCAATGCTTGTGGGAGTCAGTTTTGCTCTCCTCGATCTTGCTGCTGATATGGAAGCCGATCTGTCGCAAACCATTGTTGTTGAGACCGGAGGCATGAAGGGAAGACGGAAGGAGATAACCCGCAGTGAACTCCACGAAATACTGATACAAAGATTTAACCTTGGCTCTGTCCATTCGGAATATGGCATGACCGAGCTTCTCAGTCAGGCCTGGTCAAAGGGCAATGGTATTTTCAATGCACCCCCATGGATGAAGATCATTATAAGGGATCCGCAAGATCCCCTTACTATAATGGATGAATCTGGAAGAACCGGAGGTATCAATATAATTGATCTGGCTAACATTTATTCCTGTTCCTTCCTTTCAACAGGCGACCTGGGACGGGTTAAAAGCGATGGTAGCTTTGAGGTCTCGGGAAGATTTGACGAAAGCGACATCAGGGGCTGCAACCTGCTGGCTGTGAGCGCCTCTCCCTGAAACATAAAGATATGATGGTAATATAATTTCAGGCTGCGGCAGAAATGTCGTCAACACTGTCAGATGCCCAGCCTGTCTCTTATCTCACGGGGAATCCCGTCTTTATGGACCATTATAAAGATGGTCTTCGCCCTTACATAACTCTCCGACATGTACCAGTATCCGTTATAGACCATGTCATCAGTGCCCCATGAGTTTTTTGTTATGTAATAGAGGGTCCCGTTCTGGTCCATGGCTGTACCTGTCAGATGCATCAGGTGGTCGTCGGTTGTGGAGAAGTTCTCGTAGCCTGCCTGCCTGATGTCCTGTGTGACCTGTACTTCAGTAACAGGTCGTGTGAAACTGAAAGGGTCGGTTGTCTGCGACTTTCTTGTGTTGCCGTCAGTACCGGAGGGGTTTTCAGCTGAGGCAATTGCCGGATTAATAGCTATTCCCTTCTGACGCGAGAAGCCCCTTTCACTTACATCTCCATCCCAGTTCACCGTATAGCCGTTGGCAAACGAATAGTCCATAATGTGTATAAGATCCTCGAGGGGTACATTATAGAATCTCTCATGGGCCCAGTTATCGGGTACCTCAAGAAGTCCGCGTGAATAATAGGGGATATGGCTGAAAGAAGTTATCTCAACATAGTCTTCAGGATTAATGCCCAGTGAAGAGACAAAGGAAGAAGGTGTAAAGGATTCACCCTTCCAGGTAAAGGTCTGAGGGAGTTCTCCCAGATAGGAGTCGAGAATGCCGTTGACAATTTCGTGGTATTCGTCACTTTCTTTTTTCTTCTGAACAGCCACACCGGCAACAGTACTGAGATATGACTGCAATTCACTGTGGTTGTGTGACTCTGAGCCGTAGTTGAGTCCGGTGTAGACCTCTTCCGGGACTATCCCGTTCTCGGTGAAGACCCTTATGAAATCATGGGCAAGGCTGCCTTCTCCAAGGTTCCCCTTGCCATTTCTTATATAATTGTCGCGTAGTTTGTTAAGATAGTTGTGCCTTACAATAAACATCTCCGAAAGATCAAATTCGCCTTTCCCGGTACGAAGCAGTTCTGATTCGATAAAGGAGGTTGTGGCAAAGCACCAGCATGTTCCCGTGCGGGCCTGATCCTTAACAGGGGTGGCTTTGAGACTGGTAATAGTAGTAAAAACATAGCCGTCATCGCGTGAGGAAGATGAGGCGTTATCTCTTTTCCTGTCCTGGGCCGATAATGATCCATGGATGAAGATAAGAATCAGCAGTGTTCTGAGAAGTTTCATATCAGAATAGATTTTAGTGCTATGTTAAAAACCGGATATACAAAAATAATGTAATTTTTTCAGAGCCGTCATAACGGAGCATGTTTGAGTTTTTTATCTCAGAGTGGGATAAAAAGCATTTTCAATATGATCAAGTTCAGAGTTTTCTCCGTCAGTAACAACAGTAATCACATCAAACCTGCTTTCCCTGTCGATGTTGTATTTTCTGAGATATGCCTCTGCGGCGTAAATGATTGACTTCTGTTTATCAGTGTTTACTGCACTTGCCGGAGTAGTATAGAAACTTTCATTACGGGTCTTTACTTCTACAAAAACAATAAACTCATCATTCTCAGCAATGATGTCTATTTCTTTTCTCCCGTAGGTCCAGTTGGTATGACGGATCCTGAAACCTGTTTTTCTAAGGTAAGCGGCGGCAAGTTCTTCACCTTTGCGTCCAAGTGATTGGGATTCAGACATAGATGACAGATTTGGTTTTTATGCTCAGATCTCTATCAGTTTGTTTTTTATTGCAAAGAGTATCAGGCTGGCAGTATTCTTTGAGTTGGTTTTCCCAAGCAGGTTGGCTCTGTGTTTGTCGACGGTTCTTTTACTTATGAAAAGACTTTCGGCTATTTCCTGGTTGGAGAGTCCTTCACATATCTTGAGGAGTATTTCTTTTTCTCTTTTGGAGAGGTTTGCTGACCGGGATTCACTTTCGCGGTGTTTAATCTTCTGAATTACATGATAAAGAAGTTCCTGCGAGAAATAGCTGCCTCCCTTTCTGACTGTCATGATGGCTTCCCTTACTTCCGAGATGTCGGAGTCTTTTAAGAGGAAGCCTTTTGCGCCTGCATCTACCATTTTATAGTAGTATTCCTCCTCACCGTACATAGAAAGTGCAATTACGCTTGTGCCGGGGCATAATTTCACTCCTCTTCTTGTTGCCTCAATGCCGTCCATCTCAGGCATATTGATATCCATCAGAGCAATATCTGCCTGAGTATGCTCGAGTACCTTCAGATATTCCTCGCCGTTAGAGGCTTCACCGACCACTTCAAAGTCGGAGAAGGCGTCGAGGAGTATCTTAAGTCCGTTTCTGAAAAGCTGATGATCGTCAGCAATGATTATGTTTGTCTTTTCCATTTTCAGGTTAGCAGAAGAGTTATTCGTCAGTCACTTTTATCAGAGCACTGGTACCTTTGCCGGGAGTGCTTTCCAGGATGAATACCCCGTCGATGGACCTGACCCTGGTTTCAATATTTGAAAGGCCCATCCCGGTGGGATCTTCCTTATTCAGCCCGGAGGTATCAAAACCACGGCCGTTATCAAAAAACTGCAAGGTAACAAATTTTTCAAGTTTGTTGAGCTCTATCTCTATCTTTGAAGCCCCTGAGTGTCGTATCGAGTTGTTTATCAGTTCACATACGGCCCTGTATATCACTACCTCCCTGTCATTCTCAAGTCGCAGGTTGTCCATGTTCGACTTGAATTCAACACTTATGGCTTTGGTCTGGTTTATCTTTGTAATAAAAGCCTTGATGGCGCTTGCCAGACCGAAGTTGGTAAGAACATGGGGACTGAGGTTGTTCGAGATATCCTTTAGTGTATTTATGGCTTCGTTGATAAGATGATTTGTGTTATTAAGGATCACCATACCCGTTGAATCCTTTATCCTTCCGTTAAGTGCCGATAACGACATCTTGATTGTCGACATCAGTGGACCAAGTCCGTCGTGAAGGTCCTTGGCAAACCTTTTTCTTTCATTCTCTTCGGTGTTGATGACTGCATTAAGGACTCTTCTTTCAGTCCGCACCCTGTCGAGGTCGGCTTTCTTGAGGGAATAAAAGAGTTCCCTTATAAGAACTACTCCTACAATAATCATAAAAGAGATCAGAACACCTATCCATTCATCAATCATCTGCCATGTATATGAGGGCGTTCCCCTGAAGAACTCAAAGAGCTGGATTATCTTTCTCAGGGCCATAAACACGAATGAAAGCGACAGAAGGATCCATGAAAGTCTGTACTTCGTTAGTTTCATGAACCTGAGGGCAATGGAAGCGGCAAAAATCTGCAGGACAATTGATATAATAAGTGCAACCAGTCTTATCATTATAATGACGCATTAAAAAACAAAAATATGAGTATTTTGCCAATATGCCTAATTCAGGATATTCTCAGTGCTACGGGTTTGCTGAGGTCCCCTGACACAGACACACTGATCATTTCTTTGCTTAAGCCGTGGTAGCGGATTTTCTGAAAGAGATTTGTCAATCCTGAGGATGGTCATTGCATCCATGATTCAATAATGTTATTTTTGCAGCAACAATAAATCCACAATATGGGCTTAGTTTATGATGCCGGCATAGCTCTTTATAACGCGCTGGCAATTTTAATGTCACCGTTTAGCGACAAAGCCCGCCTGTGGGTAAAAGGACGCAGGGACTGGTACCCGAAACTCGTGGAGGGCGTCGATCCGAAAGCCCGCAATATATGGATACATGCAGCATCACTGGGTGAGTTTGAACAGGGGAGACCGGTAATTGAGAAGATAAGAAGCGAGATGCCTGATCACAGGATAATTCTTACTTTCTTTTCACCTTCGGGTTACGAAATAAGGAAAGACTACAGGGGAGCGGATTTTGTCAGCTACCTGCCCCCTGATACACGGAGCAATGCTAAGAGCTTTGTTGATGCAGTAAATCCGGTAATTGTTATATTCATCAAATATGAATTCTGGAATAACTATATCTCCGAGGTCGGCCGGAGGCAAATACCTTTTTATCTTATATCAGCCATTTTCAGGTCCGGCCAGCCATTCTTTAAATGGTACGGGGGATTCTTCAGAGCCATGCTTTTGCGGTTTACCCATATTTTTGTTCAGGACAGGCCCTCGGCCGATCTTCTGAAAGGTCTTGGGATGGCTAACGTTACCGTTGCAGGCGATACAAGGTTTGACAGGGTTGCTGCCATTGCTGAGTCAGCCGGGGAAATTCATGAGATCGAACAGTTCCGGGCCGGGGAGAAGCTTTTTCTTGCCGGCAGCAGCTGGAAACCCGATGAAGAGATAATGGCAGACTATATAAACCGCAACCCTGACCGGATGAAGTGGTTGTTTGCTCCACATGAGACAGACCGGCCGAATATCGACAGGCTGGTTAAGCTCTTCAGGACTAAGGTTGTAAGGCTGTCGGAGTTTAAAGAAAGTGACACTGATGCCAGGGTGATGATTATTGACAGCATAGGCCTGCTGAGCTCAGCATACAGGTATGCTTTCATTGCCGGAGTGGGCGGAGGTTTCGGAAAGGGTATACATAATATACTTGAGGCAGCATGCTGGGGTATACCTGTAATGTTCGGACCAAACTATGGAAAATTCAGGGAGGCTGTAGATTTAATTAATCAGAACGGGGCAAAAACTTTCAAATCGTCAGAAGAATTTTCATCTGTACTTGATGGATGGCTGTCAGATGATGCATTTTACTTAAAATCAGCTAAAACAGCCTCGTTATATGTTAGTAAAAATACCGGAGCAACAAGCATAATTTTGTCAGTTATCCGGGAAAAAGAT
The DNA here is from genome assembly GCA_034003165.1 of Bacteroidales bacterium. GTDB lineage: Bacteria > Bacteroidota > Bacteroidia > Bacteroidales > VadinHA17 > LD21. The sequence goes on from JAVEZD010000008.1 coordinate 25,305, forward strand.
ATTAACTTTTAGTTTTGAAAACTTGTTATTAAGAAACAAAATACCTTTTAGTCTGTTTTTTAAAGATGATGTATCTTGAAGCTTCGGAAATAACGTTGTATGGATAGCGTAAAGATCATGATATTAGATATTTGGAAATCAGGTTTGAACTAATTATTAACATTTAATTCCTTTCTTATGGTAAAACTAATTACTCGGTTTTTTACGGTGATATCTTTCCTGCTTGTTTCAGTGCTTATGTACGGACAGGGATCGACAACATCATCAATGAGTGGCAGAATTGCTGACGGTCAGGGTGAACCTCTCCCGGGAGCCAGTATAGTTGCCGTTCACGTTCCTTCCGGCACTGTTTATGGTGCCTCTGCAAATGCCCAGGGTATGTTTTCAATCCAGGGCATGCGTCCGGGCGGACCATACAGGATCGAGGCCTCTTTCATAGGGTTTTCAAAAAAGACCTTTACTGATGTCAACCTTCTGCTTGGCGAGAACTATGTGTTCAACACATCGCTTACCGAATCGAGCACCGAGCTCAATGAGGTAATAGTAGTGGGTACAAAGCCTTCGGCCTTCAACACTGAAAGGATGGGTGCCAGTTCAAACATAAACAAGCAGGATATGCTGCTTATCCCTTCCCTTAACCGGAATCTGGGCGATTACACCAGGCTCTCTCCCTATTCGACCGGAACAGGATCATATGTGGGTCGCGAGGCTTATAACACAAATGTCACTGTCGACGGAGCAAACTTCAACAATAACTTCGGCCTTTCGGGTAGCAATATGCCAGGTGTTTCGGGAGAACCGATCTCGATGGAAGCTATCGAGGAGATCCAGGTTGCCGTTGCACCTTTTGATGTCCGCCAGTCTAATTTCACAGGAGCAAGTGTAAACGCCATCACCAAGAGTGGGACAAACACTTTCAGGGGAACAGTTTACGGGTATTATCGCGACGAGACTTTCAATGGAACCAAAATCCGCGACAAGGAGCTTTCAGTAGCAGAATCATCCAAACAGGTACTGGGATTCACTCTTGGCGGTCCGGTAATTAAAAACAAACTCTTCTTCTTCGTCGGTGCCGAGAAGGAGAATACCCTTACCCCGGGCAACACTCTGCTTGCCATGGCTCCGGGACGCGATCCCCAGGATCCCAATGTGAATTCAAGGGTTACCACTGAAAACCTTGAGGCTTTCTCCGATCTTCTCAAGGATAAATTCGGCTATGAGACCGGACGCTATGAGAACTGGGGCGGCGACAATGAATTCAACAATAAGTTCCTGGCAAAAATCGACTGGAATATAAACAGGGATCATAAGTTTACTATCAGGTACAACTATTCTGCAAGTGAAACAGTATCGCGTCCAAGTTCCAGCGGCGACGCAAGACCGTCACTCTCTTCCGGCCTCGGCCGTCATGTCAGGCTGGGAGGTATGTCTTACGAGAACTCACAGTATTATTCTTCAAACACCCTTAACTCACTTACTGCTGAACTTAACAGCCGCTTCGGACAGGTATCCAACAAATTTCTGGTTGCCTACACCATGTATGCCCAGCCAAGGAAGACAACAAGCGACATCTTCCCCTTCGTTGATATCTTCGACGGCAGCGGTAACGTGCTTATGAGTGCAGGGTACGAATTGTTCTCATACAAGAACAATATAGACAACAATACCCTTATCCTCACAGATAACCTCAGTTACCAGATCGACAAACACAATTTCACCTTCGGTCTCTCATTCGAACATCAGTATTTTGCCAACAGCTACCTGCGCCAGGGAACATCCTACTACAGGTTCAAGGACCTTGATTCATTTGAAAGGTATGTGAACGGTGAAGGTGAAGGCCAGGCCTATAATACAGATTATCATCCGCTTAACTTTGCCTATACTTATCCGATAAACGGCCTTACCGATCCTCAGTCGGAGCTTTCTTTCGGACAGTTCTCCACTTATCTCCAGGATGAGTACAGTGTATCTGATAACCTTAAAATTACCGGTGGTTTACGTATCGACCTCCCGATGTATTTTGACGGAGCCGTCGACAATCCCGCTATAAAGGAATACTCATTCAGGGATGGTGAAAAGGTCGACCTCTCGACCTGGCCCGATACAAAGTTACTCTGGTCACCCCGACTCGGTTTCTCCTGGGACGTCCTTGGAGATCAGTCTGTTAAGCTAAGGGGTGGTACGGGTATATTCACCGGAAGGATTCCCTTCGTATGGTTCACCAACCAGCCTTCAAACAGCGGTATGCTTCAGTACCAGCTTGTTATCAACAATACAAGCGGGACTTCTTCCGCTAATGACAAGCTGGCAAGGTTGCCGTTCTATGCTGATCCTACACAGCTGCTTAAGGATGAATCTATTGCCGACATCTTCCCGCAGTCTAACCCAACAGGTGGCCGCATAGCAGCCATCGACAAGGATTTCAGACTCCCGCAGGTATGGCGCTCAAGCCTCGGGGTCGATATAAAACTTCCTCTCGACATGATGCTGACTGTTGAAGGAGTATATACCAACGACATCAACTCTATCTTCTTCGAAAACATAAACTTTGCCGAAGCTGCTTCAACAATTGTTGAGGGTGATAATGAAAGACCTTATATGTCAAATTATTCAACAAGATATCTTACCTCTCCCTATACTGATGTTGTAATAATGCGCAACACCAATCTCGGACAGGGCTACTCGGTATCTGTTAACCTCGATCTCCCGAGGATATATGGCTTCAGCGGAATGCTTGCCTACTCAACAAGCTGGGGTGAAGAAGTTACCGG
>JAVEZD010000008.1:28175-41306 GCA_034003165.1 Bacteroidales bacterium
TTGTAATAATGCGCAACACCAATCTCGGACAGGGCTACTCGGTATCTGTTAACCTCGATCTCCCGAGGATATATGGCTTCAGCGGAATGCTTGCCTACTCAACAAGCTGGGGTGAAGAAGTTACCGGTAAATCAGGTTCCGACCCCTTCTCAGCATGGCAGTACAGGCAGATACTCAGATCGCTTAATACTGAGGAAACGGGACTAACTCTCAACAACACACCTCATAGGGTGGTTGCCAATATCAATTACTCAATCGAGTATGCAAAACGCTTCCGTTCATCCCTGTCATTCTTTTATAACGGCTACCAGGGTAATGCCTATTCGTATATTTATAACGGGGATGCAAACAGGGATGGAACAAGGGGTCATGAACTGATGTATATTCCCGCCAATTACGACGACTTCATCTGGGCCAGCCCCGAAGATCTTGGCGCATACATACAGTTCGCCGAACAGGATCCGTATCTGAAAAAGCACAAAGGAGAATATATGGTAAGAAACGGAGCCTATACTCCCTGGAACAGCAGAATTGACATGAGGTTTATGCAGGAGTTCAAGGTTAATACAGGCAAACAGGTGAACGCACTTCAGTTCTCCGTTGATGTTATCAACTTCGCCAACCTGCTCAGTTCAAGTTGGGGACTTAACCAGAATGTTGTCACAACATCCCCGCTTGTAGTCAACGGCCGTGATGACGCAACCGGAAAACTTAAGGTCAGCATGGCAAAGATTGGTGGTGAATTTGTCAGGCATTCCTTCCAGGATCCGACCTCCGTGACCGGAACATGGGGAATTCAGCTGGGACTGAAATACCTCTTTAACTGATCCGGTTTATATTTATTAACGGGGTGCCCGTATATCCGCGGGCACCCCTTTTTTTTTATCTGCCTCCCTACCTGATTATTACTTCAGGAGCTACTTTTTTTATCTTCTGAACTAAGTGACGCAGGATCTGCAACGCAATGATAATCATGCTAATATAGCTATGCTTTCTGATTATCAGGGGATAAGGGTTAATAGTTAATAACTATAGTTGTGAATGTTAATAAAGTTGAAAATGTAACCTTGTTTTGAGTGGTATGCTTGCCTAATTTAGCAATTACCCGCTTCACAAACCAGTGGTCGATTAACAATAACATTATCAATATATAACACAATTAAAGCATATGGGAGATTTATTTGTCCGCGAGCCGGTCGTTTCATCAGAAAAATCCACGGAAGACAGACTATCCTCCGGAGCTGAAAAGAAAGTGGATATGTCAGAAAGTGAAAAGAAAATTCAAAAGAAAGAAGAAAGGACTATTTATTCCCATGATGAAGCGGTTGATGCAAGCATAGGGTATTTCAGGGGAGATGAGCTGGCTGCACGGGTATGGGCCAACAAATATGCCCTGAAGGATTCATACGGGAATCTTTATGAGAAGACCCCGGACGACATGCACAGGCGTCTTGCACGTGAGATCCACAGGATAGAAAAGAAATACAGGAATCCTCTCCCGGAAGAGCTTATATATAGTGTTCTCAAGGATTTCAGATACATTGTACCCCAGGGCGGTCCCATGACAGGCATAGGAAACGATTACCAGATAGCCTCCCTGTCAAACTGCTTTGTTATAGGTAATCAGGGTTCTTCAGATTCCTACGGAGGTATAATGAAGATCGATCAGGAGCAGGTTCAGCTTATGAAACGCCGCGGAGGGGTGGGTCACGATTTATCCCATATACGTCCCAAGGGAACACCGGTTCTTAACAGTGCCCTCACCTCTACAGGTGTTGTGCCTTTTATGGAAAGGTATTCCAATTCGACAAGGGAGGTGGCACAGGACGGAAGAAGGGGAGCCCTTATGCTGTCGATATCCATCAAACATCCTGACTCGGGTAAGTTTATCGATGCCAAAATGGAAAGCGGGAAGGTTACCGGAGCAAATGTTTCTGTAAAACTGACCGATGAGTTTATGAAGGCCGTAGAGGCAAAATCTCTTTTCAGGCAGCAATATCCTATTAACTCTGGCGATCCTAAGTTCGTACAGGATATCGACGCCGTTCAGCTCTGGAGCAAAATCATACATAATGCCTGGAAATCAGCTGAGCCCGGAGTTCTCTTCTGGGATACCATAATCAGAGAGAGTGTTCCCGACTGCTACGCTGATCTGGGCTATGCAACAGTTTCAACAAACCCCTGCGGTGAGATCCCCCTCTGTCCCTACGACAGCTGCAGGCTTCTGGCCATCAACCTGTACAGCTATGTAAGGAATCCTTTTACTAAAGATGCCAGTTTCGACTTCGAACTTTATAAGGAACATATAGGTCTTGCCCAGAGAATGATGGATGATATTATCGATCTCGAACTTGAAAAGATAGATGCCATCATTGCCAAGATTGACGCTGATCCTGAGCCTGAGGAACTGAAACTTGTTGAGAAAAACCTGTGGACCAACATACGTAAGAAATCAGGAGAGGGACGAAGAACCGGAATAGGTATCACGGCTGAGGGCGACATGCTTGCCGGCCTTGGCCTTAGATACGGAAGCGACGAAGCTACTTCATTCTCTGTTGAGGTTCATAAGACTCTTGCCCTCGAAGCCTACAAATCGTCTACCTATCTGGCAAAGGAAAGGGGACCGTTTACAATCTATGATGCAGAGAAGGAAAAGGAAAATCCATTCATAAACAGACTTAAAGATGAAGACCCGGTTATGTACAGCAATATGGTCAAATTCGGCCGCAGGAACATTGCATTGCTTACAATAGCACCTACCGGGACCACCAGTCTGATGACACAGACCACATCGGGGATCGAGCCCATCTTCTCGGCTTTCTACAAGCGCAGAAGGAAGGTTAACCCCAACGATAAAGATGTTAAAGTCACATTCCGCGATGAGGTGGGTGACTCATGGGAAGAATTTAATGTATTCCATCATAAGTTTGTCGACTGGCTCCGGCTGAACGGTTATGATCCTGACGCGGTAAACCGCATGAACGATCAGGAGATAGAAGATATTATTGCAAAATCGCCTTATTATAAAGCTACAGCAAATGATGTTGACTGGGTGGCCAAGGTAAGGATGCAGGGAGCAATACAGAAATGGGTCGATCATTCCATAAGCGTTACAATAAACCTGCCCTCGGATGCCAAAGAGGAACTTGTAAGCGAACTCTATCTCACAGCCTGGAAATCGGGATGCAAAGGCGCAACCGTGTACCGCGACGGCTCAAGGAACGGGGTACTTATATCGGGCAAGACCGAAGTAAGGGAACGTCCCAAACGTCCGAAGGTTCTCGAATGCGACATTATCCGCTTTAACTTCAATGAAGAGAAGTGGGTGGCTTTCGTCGGACTGAAAGAAGGAAAACCCTATGAGATTTTTACCGGTATTGCTGATGAAGAGATCTTCCCTATACCAAAAACCATAATCAAGGGAAAGATAATCAAGGTAAAGACTGAGGATGCCAAAACAAGGTACGACTTCCAGTATACAGACAAGTACGGATATAAGAAGACTATAGAGGGTCTTTCACATATGTTCAAGCCTGAATTCTGGAACTATGCAAAACTGATTTCAGGAGTTCTCAGGCATGAGATGCCTATTCAGGATGTGGTTAACCTTGTTCAGTCACTCAAGCTCGACAGCGAATCAATCAACAACTGGAAGAACGGGGTCGAGAGGGCCCTTAAGAAGTATATTCCCAACGGAACCAAAGCCAAGGGAAAATGCGGAGAATGCGGCTCAGAAAACCTGGTATATGAAGAAGGTTGCCTGATATGCAAGGACTGCGGATCATCAAAATGCGGCTGATAACAGTTTAGTTATATAAAAAAACCCCCGTGAATTGTCTCATGGGGGTTTTTTTTGTTTTCTAATCAGTGTTTCTGAGAAGTCTGTTTCAACACCCCGGTTTCTTTTCCAACAGTCTCAAAAGCCTCAATGGCCCTGTCGAGATGTTCCCGGGTGTGTGCGGCCGACAGCTGGACCCTTATCCTGGCCTCACCTTTGGGGACCACCGGGTAGTAAAATCCTGTAACGTAAATACCCAGTTCAAGAAGCCTGGCGGCAAAATCCTGTGAAAGCTTTGCATCATAAAGCATTACGGCACAGATAGCCGACCTGGTTGGTTTTATATCAAAACCCAGGGACTTCATTCTTTCAATGAAGTAAGCCGCATTCCGGTGAAGCCTGTCCTGCAGGTCCCTGGTACCGGTCATCATCTCAACCATTTTTATCCCGGCAGCAGCAACAAGCGGGGGGATGGAGTTTGAAAAGAGGTAGGGCCTCGATCTCTGCCTCAGGAGTTCTATGATCTCTTTCTTCCCTGTAGTGAATCCTCCAATGGCACCGCCAAAGGCTTTTCCCAGGGTACCTGTAATAATTTCAACTTTTCCCTTTAGATCATAGAGCTCAGTCACCCCCCTCCCTGTATCTCCCACCACGCCGGCAGAGTGTGATTCATCGACCATCACCATGGCATCATATTTTCCGGCCAGCTCTACAATCTCATCAAGGGGAGCCACATTGCCGTCCATCGAAAACACCCCGTCGGTAACAATAAGCCTGAACCTCTTGCCGGCTGCCAGCACAAGCTGTTTCTCCAGGTCTTCCATATCGGCATTTGCATACCTGTAACGCTCAGCTTTGCAGAGTCTTACTCCGTCAATAATAGAAGCATGGTTAAGCGAGTCAGAGATTATGGCATCTTCTGCTGAAAGCAAAGGCTCGAACAGTCCTCCGTTGGCATCGAAGCAGGCGGCGTACAGAATTGTGTCTTCAGTGCCGAAGAAAGCAGCAATCTTTGATTCAAGTTCCCTGTGAAGGTCGGTTGTACCGCAAATGAACCTCACCGACGACATGCCATAGCCATGTGTGCCGAGAGCTTCCCTGGCCGCCTGTACCAGCCGGGCATTATTTGACAAACCCAGGTAGTTGTTAGAACAGAAGTTAAGAACCTGCCGTCCGGTGTCGAGGGTTATTTCGGCACCCTGCGGAGATACGATGACTCTTTCATTCTTGTACAGACCGGCTTCCCTGATTTCAGAGAGAACCTGAACGAGATGCTTCTGATAATCCTTATACATGATATTGTTAATATTATTGGTTACTGGTTCTTGTTGCTTGTTCCCGGGTTTCTTAAACCACCGGTTTACATGAATTTACCCGGAGTAAACTATATGTCTTCGTTTCTTCTACCCTCAGTCTCTTCCTGATCCTCACGCTTCACGCCTTTTCTTCACGCCTTCCCGCATCCGCGGGATTGCCTCCGCTACGCTCGTCGACACGCCTTCCCGAGGTCTCGGGATCAACTCGCTACGGTCGTCGACACGCCTTCCCGAGGTCTCGGGATCAACTCGCTACGCTCGTCGACACGCCTCAGCCTTTTTCTAGTCCCAGTCGAGTATCACCTTTCCGCAGTTACCTTCCTCCATGGCGTCAAATCCTTTAATATAGTCATCAACAGGGAAACGGTGGGTGATAACCGGATTAAGATTGAGCCCGCCCAGTATCATCTGCTCCATCTTGTACCATGTCTCCCACATCTCCCTTCCGTATATTCCCTTCATCGTTATAGCCTTGAAAATGATGTCGCTCCATGGAACCTCAAAGTTGGAAGGCAGAATCCCCAGAAGTGAGATGCTTGAGCCATTATACATGTTCTCTATCATCTCTATGAAAGCTTTGGGCGATCCCGACATCTCAAGACCAACATCAAAACCTCTCATCCCCAGCTTCCTGACAGCGTCAGAGATCTTTTCCCCCTTTGACGGGTTGACTGTAAGAGTGGCACCCATCCTTCTGGCTATATCGAGTCTGTATTCGCTCAGATCACTTGCAACGATATACCTTGCCCCGGCAAACTTTGCTATTGCTATGGCCATGCTCCCTATCAGGCCCGACCCCGTTACAAGAACATCCTCGCCGATAAGAGGGAAGGAAAGTGCCGTGTGTGTGGCATTGCCAAAGGGATCCATGATAGCGGCCCAGTCGTCGGGTATCCTCTGGTCGAGAGGTATCACATTGGAGGAAGGGACCTTTACATATTCCGCAAACGATCCGTCGATATGGACGCCGATCCCTTTTGTATTTTCACATACATGTTCTTTTCCCCTGCGGCAGTTACGGCAGTGTCCGCAGGCAAGATGGCCTTCTCCAGTGACCCTTTCACCGACCCTGAGGTTTTTTACTCCGGCTCCCATCTTCTCTATATATCCCATATACTCATGACCGATAATAAGGGGAGGCTTAATAGTCCGTTGCGACCATTCGTCCCATTGGTAGATATGCAGGTCGGTACCGCAGATGGCAGATTTTCTTACCTTTATTATAACATCATTAAGCCCTGGTTCCGGAACCGGCATTTCCTCCATCCATAAACCTTTTTCGGGCCTGCTTTTTACAAGGGCTTTCATCTTTTTCATACGTATATAATTTTAATTTTCAAGGTTCCCGCTTAGGCGGGAGAACCCATATGTATGGAAATTATATACATGCATGTTTGGGTAAGGAATACATGTGGGTTCCATGGGATGATTCTTTATAACGCTAAATTACTATAAAAATTCCTGAGTTTTCCATGACTTTCAGCCATTAAGCCAAAACTTGTTTTTTTGCCTCTGCCATACATATCCTGTTTAAAATAGCGTGGTTTATTTATCTTTACGGGAGAAAAAAATTTTAACAGATGACTCAGGTACGTGTACGTTTTGCCCCTAGTCCAACAGGTCCCCTTCATATAGGAGGAGTAAGGACAGCCTTATATAACTATTTGTTTGCCAGGAAGAACAATGGAGTGTTTATACTAAGGATAGAAGATACGGATCAGACCCGGTTTGTTGATGGGGCCGAGGATTATATAATGCAGGCTCTTGAATGGTGCGGGATTAAGATTGATGAGGGCATCAGGGAAGGAGGGGATTTCGGACCCTACAGGCAGAGCGACAGGAAGGAAAAATACAGGCAGTACGCTATCGATCTGATTGATAAGGGAGCTGCCTACTATGCCTTTGATACTGCTGAGGAACTTGAGTCACTCAGGGTAAAAGCCTCAGAGGAGGGCGGAACATTCATTTATAATGCTGCAAACAGGGGGAAGCTTAAGAATTCACTAACCCTTGATCCGGCTGATTGGAACGCCAGACTCGACAGGGGAGAGCCATACGTGATTCGCTACCGGATGCCTGAAGATGAAGATATTAGTTTTGAAGACCTTATAAGGGGTCATATTGTTGTGAATACAGCTACCCTCGACGATAAGGTTCTGTTCAAATCGGATGGTATGCCCACCTACCATCTTGCAAATATTGTCGATGACTATCTGATGAAGATCTCTCATGTAATCAGGGGAGAAGAGTGGCTTCCTTCCCTTCCGCTTCATGTAATGCTTTACAGGTCTTTTGGCTGGAAGGCTCCTCTTTTTGCCCATCTCCCCCTGCTCCTTAAACCTGATGGCAAAGGGAAACTGAGCAAGAGAGATGGCGATAAGATGGGTTTCCCGGTCTTCCCGCTGTTCTGGCCCTATGGCGAGACAGCACGTGGATACAGGGAAGACGGCTACTACCCCGAAGCTTTTGTTAACATGCTTGCCCTGCTGGGATGGAACCCTGGTACCGAGCAGGAGATATTTTCGATGGATGAACTGATTGATACCTTTTCACTTGAGAGGGTAGGTAAATCAGGAGCGAGGTTCGATCCGGTAAAAGCCAGGTGGTTCAACCATCAGTACCTCATAAGGCAGAGCGATAACACACTGGCCATAGAATTCAGGGATCAGCTGCGGAGCAAAGGCTTCCATATCGATATTGTCCGGCTCGAAAGGATTGTTGCCCTTGTCAGGGAAAGAATAAGCTTTGTTAATGAACTCTGGGATCAGTCCGACTTCTTCTTTCAGGCTCCGGAGTCATACGATAGTGATACAATCAGAAAGCGGTGGAAGGAAGGAACAGCGGAACAGCTGACAGAGCTTAAGGAAATACTTGAGAATGTCAGGGACTTCAGTCCGGCAGAGACAGAGGAGGCTGTTAAACAATGGATATCTGAGAAGTCATATAACACGGGTGCCATCATGAATGCCCTTCGACTGGTGATTGTAGGAGCTTCAAGGGGGCCTCATATCTTCGAAATAATTTCGTGGATAGGAAGAGATGAGACCAGAGCACGAATAAGTAAAGGTGTTGAACTTATCCCGCAGTTGATGAAATGAATCTTCCCCGGCCGGATGATTATATAGACATTCACACCCATGGTTCTCAACCTGAGTCGGGACTGTTCGTTGTAAACACCCTTATGGTCCATGAAAATGACACTTTTATCCCAGATCCCGGTGTTGCCTGTTGTGCAGGTATACATCCCTGGCATCTTAACCCGGATAACTGTGAGAAGCTCTGGAACAGGCTGCTGGAGCTGGCCGGGAACCCTGATCTTTTTGCCATTGGAGAAGCAGGATTTGACCGACTCAGGGGTCCTTCCCCCGGACTGCAGAGGGAGATGTTTTACAGACAGGCCCTTCTGGCTGAGAAGATAAGAAAACCCCTGGTTATTCATTGCGTCAAGGCCTGGGAAGAGTTGCTGGCCGGACACAGTAAGATCAGGCCATCGGTACCCTGGCTTGTTCATGGATTCAGGGGGAGCAGGGAACTGGCCTTGCAACTCGTTTCACGTAACTTTTACCTCTCGTTCTGGTTTGATTTTATAAAACGACCCGCCGCAACAGAGATACTGCCGGTGCTGCCTCGTGAGAAGATATTTCTTGAAACAGATGGATCGGGAACTGATATAACTGAAATCTACAGAAAGGTATCAGCTGATCTGAGCCTTTCTGTCGAAGAGTTGAAAACTCTTGTATACAATAACTTTATGGCATTTGCAGGGCAGACCTCACAGAGTGAGCCGGCATGACAAATATGAATATATAAAACTGATGGAAAACTGGCAGTCGCGAAGTGAACTGTTGCTGGGGGAAGAAGCCCTCGGCAGGCTCGGCAACTCAAGGGTCATGGTGGCAGGTCTTGGAGGTGTGGGAGCTTATGCAGCAGAGATGATATGCAGGGCAGGAGTTGGCCATATCACGATCGTTGACGGCGATACGGTACATGAATCAAACAGGAACCGGCAGCTGCCGGCTCTTAAGAGTACTGAAGGTAAGCCTAAGGCAGTGGTTCTGGGAGAAAGGCTCAGGGATATTAACCCTGCTGTCAGCCTGACCGTTATCGAGGAGTTTTTACGCGATGAGCGTATGACAGAAGTCCTGGATGCCGGATTTGATTATGTTGTTGATGCCATAGATACACTGTCGCCCAAGGTTTTCCTTATCTGGCATTCAGTAATGAAGAAAATCCCCCTTGTTAGTTCAATGGGAGCCGGGGGGAAATATGATCCTACTGCAGTGGCTATCGCAGATATATCACAGACAACGGGTTGCACTCTTGCCCGTATTGTAAGGAAGCGACTGCACCGCCTTGGTATCAGGGAGGGTTTCACAGCTGTATATTCCCCCGAACCTGTCGATAAATCAAAGATTATCGAGGTCAGTGGCGAAAGGAACAAGGCCTCTGTTGTCGGAACAGTATCCTACATGCCTGCTGCCTTCGGCATTGCCTGTGCTTCGGTGGTGATACGCGACCTGGCAGGGGTCACCAGATAAAGGCCTAGCTCGCTTCCCCGTTAGTTTTTTTGAAGATATAGTATGCAGGTATTCCGACAGCTACGGTCAGAAGGGCCACTGACGATTCCATGGGCCTTTCCATGAAGGAAAGAACAAGTATCATGATCCCTGCCGCCAGGTAGATTGCCTGGGTGAAGGGGAACCCCTTAATCCTCATTGCAGAAGGATCTCTCATTCTTAGTATCCAGATGCCTGCCACAGACATAAGCGGAAATATACCAAGAGCGAAGCCCATGTATGTCAGAACCTGTTCGAAGGTTCCGGAGAACACAAGGATAACGGCTATCAGGCACTGTAGCAGGATGGAGTTCGAAGGTACAAGGAATCTGCTGTGAATCTTTGCCACCGACTTGAAGAAAAGTCCGTCTTTTGCCATGGAATAATACACACGGGGGCCGATAATGAGGAAGGCGCTGAGCGATGAGAAAAGGGCGAATCCGATAAGAAGGGAGAAGAGTATGTCGGCAGACCTTCCGAAGAGGTTCCCCATTGCAAGCCCTCCAACAGATATCACATCCTTCATCTCATTGGGTTTGATGCCGTATACATATAACGTGTTGACGCCAAGATACAATAACATAACGATCAGAGTCCCCATAATCAGTGAGCGGGGGAGGGTCCGGGTAGGATTTTTTATTTCGGCACCAAGATAGGTCGAGGCGTTCCATCCGCTATAGGCAAACATGATCCACATAAGCGAAAGTCCTATGGTTTTCATCCCTGCCAGCCCCGATGGCGCTTTGTCTCCTGCTGAGAAATTTGAAAAATCACCTTTCCCCGACATGAATCCTGCAACTATAAGGAGAAGGATCAGTGCCACCTTTAAAACAGTAAGAACATTCTGTATCCTGGCACCATATTTAATACCCCTGTAGTGGATAAAGGTAAATACAAGGATGACGATTATGGCCAGGAGTTTACCGGTCATAGCCGGACTAATGAACCCGCTGGTCTCAGCCCACTGTGATATTCCCGGCATAGCTCTCATGAAATATTCACTGAAGCCGAGTGCCGAAGCGGCGATTGGTGCTGAAAATCCTACCATGAAGGAGACCCAGCCACTAAGGAAACCATAGAGTGGAGAGTAAAGTTTTGAGAGGAAAAGGTATTCACCACCGGCACCTGGCATGGCTGCTCCCAGTTCTCCATACGACAGGGCTCCGCACAGGGCAATGATACCACCCACTACCCAAAGGGCCAGCATAAGCAGTGGATCGTTTAGTCCGGTCATTAGGAGTCCTGAGGTAGTGAAGATCCCGGCTCCGATCATATTGGCAACAACAATGTTTGTAGCCGGAAAGAGTCCCAGCTTCCTCTCCAGTTTCTCCTCGCTCATACTATTGGTTTATTTTGCAGCTTTCTTATAACTGATTGACATTCCGCCCCCTGTGGTGTTAACAGTGGTTTCGTAGTTCTTAAGACTCCTTACATGATCGAGGAACTGATTGGCCCCACCGTAATATCCCGACCTGCTACCCCTGTCTGATATGTTATGCGCAGTAAAGCATCCTCCCGTTTTCAACTTAGGATCGAGGTCGACAAAATAGTTCTTGTACCAATCCTTGTCGGCATCACTGAAAATAAAGTCGAAGGGACCGTCAAGTTCCTTTACTATCTGATGGGCATCTCCCAGCCTTGCATCGATATATTCGGATAAGCCGGCATCCCTGAAGTTCTGAAGAGCCTGTCTGTGCCTGTTCTCATCGATATCGATAGTAATCAGTTTGCCTCCCGTCTTACTGAGGGCCCATGCGATCCATATCCCTGAATGACCGGTAGAGGTGCCGATTTCAAGGGCACTTTTGTAGTTTCCTTTAACAATAAGGTCAAACAGAAGCTGCCCGTCAACTGCCGGTACATTCATGTCGTACCAGCGACGCGAATTCTCATTAAGGAATTTTCTTACCTTTTCATCCAGCACAGGATCGTTCTTAAGCGAGGAAGTCGCCTGCTGACCCGTGCAGAAACTCAGGCTGAGGGTCAGAAGCAAAATTGCCATAATTCCAGTCTTCAGTTTCATCAGTTTATAATTTTATTTTAATGGTCTGATGGAACCCACATGTCATAAAATTGTATCCATGCGTGTTTGTGTCTGTAATACATGTGGGTTTCATAATTCATGTATTAAATTTCAAAACTATAACTATTTGACACAAATCAAAATGCTTTTATTCCATTTTTGTTACTGCCGGACAAAATTCCGGTGAAGCGGCATGTTTATCCGGAAAAGCTTTCTTTATTAACAAATCATACAGGACATATGTTTCATAATAGTCATTTGAACAACGCAAAACATATTGCCGCAACGGGTATAATTAAAAATAATGGTCCTGTAGTTAAAAAACCGTAAACAGTAAGGGGTTCAGGATTGTTAATTAAATAATACTCGATATATTTGAAATGATAATAAAGGAACTATTAAAGCCTATTGAAATGAGTTTTGCAGATTTTATGTTGCCTAACAGGAAGAGGATTTGTAAGGAATATTATATTCATCTTGTCCATGTTTCGAAAGCCGACGGTGAAATCGGGACGAAAGAACGTGAATTTTTACATAAGGAAGGAAGGAAATTTGGCCTGACAGATCCGGAGATAGATCATCTTATTGAAAATGAGAAAGATCATCAGTATACCCCACCTTACAGTCTGGCAGGGAAGTTTAATCACCTTTACAATATTGCTGAGATGGTTCTGGCCGATGATGTTGTTTCTGCCCAGGAGAAAAAGATGATTACAAGGTTTGCCATTGAGGCAGGTTTTGATGACAAAACGGTTCCTGTTCTTGTTGATCATCTGCTTGAAGGTATTGAGGCAGGTAAGGATGAGGAGGTACTGTTGAAGGAGTTTCGCAGGGATCATCTCTTTAAATAGGCCGGTAATATTCTGGTTTGCGATGCCGGATTAAAGATAAGACCCTTGTTAATGGGTTAAAAGAAAGGGAGCTGACTTCCAAAAGTCAGCTCCCTTTCTTTATGTGGTTTACTGGTGTTGTCCCCGGGTCAGTCTGTTATAGAGGCATGATATTCCTGAAGTGATTTAACCTTGTATTCACCTTCCAGCCGGTCTCTTATACCCTTTGTTGCAGCCAGGGCGGCTGAGGTAGTTGTTATATAAGGGACCCTGTATTTTATTGCATTTTTTCTGATATAAGAGTCGTCATATTCACTTAGCTTGCCAGAGGGTGTATTGACAACAAGGTCTATTTCACCATTCTTGATCATATCAACAATATTTGGTCTTCCCTGGTGGACCTTGAGGATAAGGGAGCATTCAATATTATTCTCTTCAAGGAAGGCTTTGGTTCCGCCAGTGGCCACAATCCCGAATCCCATATCCCTGAAGTTCCGGGCTGTCTCCACGATCCGTTGCTTGTCACGGTCGGCTATGGTAATCAGCACCGTCCCTTTAAGGGGCAGAGATGACATTGTTGCTTCCTGCGATTTGAAGAATGCCATTCCATAGGTGTCAGCAAGGCCCA
>JAVEZD010000009.1:0-39522 GCA_034003165.1 Bacteroidales bacterium
CTTCCTCTTAATGCTGCCATCTTCCTGGCCTGCTTTCTCTTCTTCCTTGTTTCCCTTCTTGTCACGGGAGGCTTTGCCATTGACGCTACTTCAGGAGCCATCGTCACCGAAAAACTCAAATACCTCAGAAACTTCCTTGCAATGCCGCTTGTACTTGTACTGTTTCTGGCAGGAGTGACGGGCGTTGTTTATGGTATAGCTTCGGCTGTCTTCGGTAAAGGTACCGGTGGCATATGGTTTAGCGGTGCAGGGACCATACTGGCTGTGTTGTCGCTGTTTATGGTGGCGGGGTTCAACTCAACACCCTATTACCCGTCATCTTACGATCCGGCCAGCTCACTGACTATCATGAACTCATCCTCAAGCCTCTTTACGCTTAAGACCATGATGTACGTTTCGTTCATCATACCTTTTGTCCTGGTTTATATCTGGTTTGCCTGGAAGGCAATTAATGTCAGTAAGATTACTGAGGAGGAGATGGGGAAGGAGGGACATGTGTATTAGGCATGAGGCGTGAGGGGAAGAAAAGGCGTGAGGCGTAAGAAAGGCATAAGGCTTTAGTCGTGAGACAACAAAAGACAAAAGACAAAAGTAAAAAGTGAAAACCGGAAAAATTGGAAGAGTACAGATGATAGAGGACTAATAAGTTTAAAGTCAAAAGGTTAAAGGTTAAAGTTTAAAGTTTAAAGTGAAGTTGCAATTAATTATTATGGGAATCGTCAATATTCAGGAGGGGGTCAAACACTGGGCGCAGTCATCCTTAGATTTAGTGTATAAGCAAGATAATTAATCTGTTACATCTATTTGTGACTTTTGTCTTTTGTCTTTTATCTTTTTACTTTGGAACACTGAAACACTGGAACACTGGAAAACTGGAACACTGGAACACTGGAACACTGAAACACTGAAACACTGAAACCCGGTGGTCCGGATGAAAGAAAAAAATAAAAGAGTAGCCGATATGTATATTACAGCAATTCTTCAGTATCTCATTTGGCCGGTGTTTATACTGGTTAACTGGTTTGTTATTGACCGGGCTTTGAGATATTATGAGAAAAAGTTTGCCGGGCGCGAATAAAGTCCTGGTGAGTGCTTATGGTATTCCGGGAAGTGGTTCAGTCTTTAATAAGCAGACTGACGAGGGATGCGACAATATAAAGGGGGATCACAAGGGTGGCAGCCCTGATTCCAAGCACGATGAAGGCAATAAGTATAAGTGCTGCCATCAGGTACCTCCCCTCATTACCCCTGAACCTCAGATGCTTTGTCTTAAGTGAAAGAAGAGGTATCCTTGTAACCATAAGAAGCGAGAGTGTCACTGTTATCAAAGCCATGGCCTGAACAGACGATGTAAGGGCTTTTATGGCATGTGATCCGGTGAGCAGCGATACTATTACCAGAGATATGACGGCAATGGCATTGGCCGGAGTGGGAAGTCCCCTGAATGATGTGGTCTGTCTGGTGTCGACATTGAATATGGCAAGACGGAGTCCTGCACACAAAGGCATGATAACAGGAATGAACAGGAGTATCTGCCGAGTAAGCTGCGGGTAATGTGTTACAGCACCGGCATTTTGTTTCATAATCAAATGGATGATAACCGCAGGTGCCACGCCGAAGCTTACCATATCGGCAAGTGAGTCAAGTTCCTTTCCCAATTCAGAATAAGCCCCCAGGAGGCGGGCTGAAAAACCGTCGAGGAAATCAAAGATCATAGCCGCAAGGATAAGCCAGGAGGCAGTAAGCAGATCGCCGCCCAGGGCATAAAGAATGGCTGTAAATCCCGATATAAGGTTGAGGGAGGTTATTATGTTGGGTATATGTCTCATCGGTAAATTGAAATACTATCAAGGAGGATATCAAAAGTAAGATAAATTTCACTTATAATGTCAATTTGGTTAAATTTGGGCACAAATTAAAGGATCTATGATAGACCTGACCAACCTTAGGATTGCCGTTGATTTCGACGGGACAATTGTCGAGCATGAATATCCGGAGATCGGGAAGGAGAAGCTTTTTGCATTTCAGACTCTTAAGGAACTCGAGAAACGTGGGGCCCTTCTTATTTTATGGACTTTCAGGACAGGACCCGAGCTGGATGAGGCTGTTGAGTACTGCAGGAAGAACGGACTCGAGTTTTATGCCGTTAACAGGAATTATCCCGAGGAGAAATATGATGAGGCAGTAAGCCGGAAGATTGATGCCGACATCTTTATTGATGACAGGAACATAGGAGGCTTTCCCGGATGGAGTGAGATATGGCAGATCCTTGTCCCTTATGAGCTTCAGAAGAAAGAAGCAGAGAGAAGGCTGGTGCAGCCCCGGAAAAATATATTTTTGAAACTGTTGGATATAATTCTTAAGCCTGATGAGAACTGATTTCTTCAGATACATCTTTTTTACTTCGGTACTGCTTTTTATCGTATGGACCATATCGTGTTCGGGAAGGACAGGGGCAGGAACCGCAGTCCCCTCACCGGAAGTAAACAACTCAGCTCCAGCAGAGGAGGCCCCTTCATTTGTCACTATGGTTTCGCCTGCAGAGAATGCGGAGTTCAGGACCGGTGACAGGATAGACCTTGTTCTTGAATCAAGGGGAAGCAACAGGGTTCCTGATTCCGTTTTGGTGTTCTTTGATGGCAAAAAGATAAGCGTTCTTGGCGGTGAGCCCTGGGAGTTCACCATCCCGGCCACTATGACCCCGGCCACGGGAAGAAAACCCGTGAAGGTGACTGCCTACAGAGACGGCCGCAGCCAGACACTTACCCGTGTTGTGGTTCTGTTATCGGATAAAGTGCCTGAGAAAAAGGGTTACAGTGTTGTTAAGAGCTATCCTCATGACAGGGAGGCTTTTACCCAGGGGCTTTTTTTCGATGAGGGTCTGTTTTATGAAGGGACGGGACAGGAATCAGGATCTTCTCTGAGAGAAGTTGAGCCGGAGACCGGAAAAGTGATAAGGCAGCTTAACCTCGATCCGTCATTGTTCGGCGAGGGGATAACACTTTATGGAGACAGGATTTATCAGGTTACCTGGACCTCCAAAGTGGGCTTTGTTTACAGGAAGTCGGATTTCGGACTTATAAACAGGATCTACTATCAGACTCAGGGATGGGGACTTACGACAGTTGACAAGACCATTGTTATGAGTGACGGTTCCAATGTACTTTCGTTTTATGAACCTGAAGGCTTTACCGTAGTGAGGAGACTTGAGGTTTATGACAACGAAAAGATGGTTGACCAGCTTAACGAGCTCGAATATATAAATGGGGAGATATGGGCAAATGTATGGATGACTGACCTAATTGCACGGATTGATCCGGTGACGGGTAAGGTCAACTCCTATATCGATCTTGCCGGTCTTTTTCCCGAACAGGCCAGGAGGGAAACAAATGCTGACGTACTCAATGGCATTGCATGGGACAGACAGAGCGGCAGGGTCTTTGTCACAGGAAAACGCTGGCCGAATCTTTATGAGATTAAAGTGGCTAATTAACCCTTGTTGAGTAAATAATATTTATTGCTGAAGGTATTATTCTGAATGTGAATGGGTTATGACCCAGTGATTCTCCATCAGCCTCGGCATATAACAACGATTTTGAGTCGACCGTGAGGTTATTGCTTCTGTAACCGTCAATTTTAGGGTGGCTTAATATGGTTCCATCGTAAAGCAGCTTAAGGTTTCTTATAACCTCGAGCCGGCCCATCTCCCTTATAACAGTAATATCGAGCAGGCCATCGTCGGGGAGAGCATCGGGAGTCTGTCTCATCCCTCCTCCGCAATATCTGCCATTGCCTACATTAATTGAAAATATCCTGCCTGAACTCTTTATCCCGTCAATTACCATCTCTACCTGTGTCTTGCGGAACGAGATAAGGCTCATGACAAGGTTAAGAAGGTAGAGTACTTTATTGCTGCGGCCCTTCTCCTTCTGGCGGTTGGTCTTTTCAACCACCATGGCCTCATAACCTATGCCGGCAATGTTTATAAAGAACCTCTCATGTCTAGTCTCCCCCTGATAGTATGATATCACACCAATGTCGTGCATCATCTTCCGCCCTTCACTTATTATGCTTACAGCGCCGGCATATACAAGGGGTATCCCGAACATCCTTCCCCAGTCATTGCCAGTACCGACAGGGATCATTCCTATTGTTATATCTGAGGGTCTGCAATAATCCTGGGTGAATATGCCGTTGATTATCTCATTCAGGGTTCCGTCACCGCCAATGGATATAAGATTACGGAATCCCTCAGCAACTGCCTGGCGGCTCAGTTCTATGGCATCACCTTTTTTCGTGGTCATCTTAATCACGGCAGATATACCATGTCTTTCAAAAATACGGGAAATCCTTTTCCAGTCTCTTCCTCCTTTTCCGTTACCGGCGTTGGGGTTCACTATTGCGTACCATTTTATCATAATATAGTTTTGATTTAAATGGAGGGTTGGAACAGATATATTGATAAAACCATATTGTAAAGTTTTTGAGTCAGCATAACATGTGGGTTTATAAGTGTCCTTTTTAATGCAAGTTAAAAAAAGAGGGAGTATATGATGTAAATGAAGGGAAAAAAATGATACTTTGAACAGGTAGAAACAGATATCGCAACTAATTTATTAACAATACAATACAGTTCATTGCAGCATCAGTCCATGTTAATAACGTGTTGATAAACCTGCTTCGAATGTTTACAATTACAGTATGAGGCGCCGGCACTGGTGCATCATATTACTTAAATTTGAAGCTCAAAAATAAATAAACTATAAAATTTTATGGCAAGGATCATAGCTATTGCAAATCAGAAAGGTGGGGTAGGGAAGACGACTACGGCTATTAATCTGGCTGCCAGTCTGGCTGCACTTGAGAAGAAGGTTCTGATTGTTGACGGGGATCCCCAGGCCAATGCCACATCGGGCACGGGGCTGGATAACCGTCAGGTGAAGAGTACGATTTATGATTGTCTGATTGATGGCAAGGATCCGGTAGCTGCCATACGTCCTACAGGGGTTGACAATATGTTTATTATTCCTTCTAACATAGACCTTGTTGGAGCTGAGATAGAGATGCTTGACAGGCCGGGCAGGGAAAAGATACTTAAGGGTGTTCTTGAAAAGGTTTCGGATGACTTTGAGTACGTATTGATTGATTGTTCTCCTTCTCTTGGATTGCTTACCGTGAATGCCCTTACAGCGGCGCATTCTGTAATAATACCTGTACAGTGTGAGTATTTTGCACTTGAAGGTCTGGGCAAGCTCCTTAATACAATAAAGATAATTCAGAATAACCTTAACAGGGATCTTGAGATAGAGGGTTTTCTGCTAACCATGTTTGATTCGCGGCTCAGGTTATCCAATCAGGTAGCAGAAGAGGTAAACAGGCATTTTCAGCAGATGGTTTTCCAGACCATCATACAGCGGAATGTTAAGCTTTCCGAAGCTCCCAGTTTTGGTCAGCCGGCAATATTATATGATGCCGACTCAAGAGGAACGGTTAATTATCTAAGTCTGGCCAAAGAACTTATTGAGAAACTCGAGGTTAAGATAAAAACATGATCCGGCAGATAAGCGGCCGGGAATAAATAATGACCATGATACAGAAGAAAGCTTTAGGAAGGGGCCTCGGTGCGTTGATTGATGGAGTTGAGAAGGAGGTCCTGGAGAAGAAAGTAGAAGCAGACATGAATATTGCTGTTGATGCAATTGATGCCAACCCTTTTCAGCCAAGGACACATTTTGATGATCAGTCTCTTGGTGAACTTGCTGAATCAATAAAGAAGCTGGGTATAGTTCAGCCCCTGACTGTACGTGAGATATCCGATGGCAGGTACCAGCTGATTGCCGGCGAAAGAAGACTGAGGGCAGCCCGTCTTGCGGGTCTCAGTCATGTGCCGGCCTTTATCAGGACTGCTGACGATCAGGCTATGCTTGAGCTTGCCCTGGTTGAAAATATCCAGCGTGAGGATCTGGATGCCGTTGAGGTGGCTATCAGCTTCCAGCGGCTCATCGAAGAATGCACCCTTACACAGGAAGAGCTTAGCGACCGGGTGGGCAAACAGAGGTCAACGATTGCCAATTATCTCCGTCTTCTTAAGCTCCCTGCCGAGATACAGTTGGGAATCAGGAAGAAACAACTGATGATGGGTCATGCCAGGGCCCTTATCACTGTTGATGATCCCAAAAAACAGATTGGTCTCTACTACAAGATAATAGACGGAGAGCTGTCTGTAAGGCAGGCTGAAGAACTTGTAAGGCAGCTCCAGTCGGAGAAAGTGAAGGACCCTGTAAAAATTGAAAAGAAGAAACAGCTAAACAACGATTTCAAACAGCTTTCCGATCATCTGAACCGTATCTTCAGTACCAAAGTGAATTTCAGGATCAATGACATGGGAAAGGGTAAAATTGTTATCCCCTTTGACAATCCGGGGGAGATGGAACGCATTTTGGGAATATTCGACCGGCTCAACTCCTGAAAATATTTATATTTGTCCACCGTTATATCGTTGCCGTAGGTCTAACGACGGTTTTTTTATTTGTATTGAGAACGATTTATAAAATAGTAATTATTCTCATCCTGCAATTATTATCCTTTCAACAGGTCATTTTTGCTCAGGATACTACAGACGTTTCAGGTATCTCCCGGCGTTTATCATTCAGTGCCGACCCTATGAAGGCAACCATGCTTGCTGTTTCATTTCCGGGACTGGGGCAGGTATATAACAGGAAATACTGGAAGATACCCATTGTATATGCCGGCTTTGGTGCACTGGTTTATGCTATTGGCTTCAATACCTCACACTATAATGATTTTATGAGGGCTTATCAGGATTTTACTGATAAGATACCTGAGACAACAAGTTATATGGGGTATGTAAAGGGCATTGATCCCTCGCAGTATGACCCGGTGTTGCATCCTGCGACATATGATCCTTCTTCGGCCTCATGGGTTGAAGACGGCTTACTCCTGAGGGTTGATTCATACAAAAGATACAGGGATCTTTCGTATATTGGGATCGCGGTATGGTATCTCATCACAGTGCTTGATGCAAACGTTGATGCCAGCCTGTTTAATTTTGACGTTAGTGACAATCTGGATCTTGCCCTGGTACCGGTAAAACTGCCGGCGGCCGGGACCCTTGGTGCCGGATTTAATGTAAGTCTTAAATTGAATTTTTAAAACTTTAAATGAAGATGAGGTTTAAAGCTTTCCTGCTTATTCTTTTCATGCCAATACTGGCCCTTTCAGCTGATCCTGTTTCTGATACCATAATCATTGATTCAGGCTATGATGCAGAAAGGATTTCCACTGACCTCGACAGCCTTGTGAGCAGCTGGTATGTCAGGATGCTGTTTGGAAACAACGACCCGGTCATTGAGAGTGATTCAGCCGGCATGGAGTATCCTGATACTGTATACCACGAAAGGCTGGCCAGGATAAACTCAATAGTAAAACTCGACTATAACAGTATAATAAGGAATCATATCCATGTTTATACTGTAAAACAGAGGCAACAGTTCAGTGCTGTTCTGGGACTGAAGGATTATTATTTTCCTATGATTGAGGATATTTTTGATTCGTACGGTCTGCCGTCAGAACTCAAATACATGGCCATTATAGAGTCGGCCCTTAACGTGAATGCCGTGTCAAGGGCAGGAGCAACAGGCATGTGGCAGTTTATGTACAGCACGGGAAGGATGTACGGGCTTACCATCAATTCAGTCATTGACGAGAGGAGGGATCCTGTAAAGTCAACTCATGCTGCCGCCCGTTATCTTAAGGATCTGTATACGATATATAATGACTGGATACTTGTAATTGCTGCCTATAACTGCGGGCCGGGAAATGTCAACAAGGCAATACGACGTTCGGGAAATAAAAAGGACTACTGGGAAATCTATTACCGTCTTCCAAGGGAGACAAGGGGTTATATTCCCCAGTATGTGGCAGCAGCTTATTCAGTAAATTATTCTGCTGAACATAAGATAAGGCCTTTGCCTGTGAATATCCCTGTTGCTACTGATACCATTATGGTAAACAAAGACATACATCTATCCCAGATCTCAGAGGTGATGGGCATTCCCATCGGCGAACTCAGGGCTCTCAATCCACAGTACCGGACCGGTCTTGTTCCGGGATCATCCAGGCCCCAGTCGCTGACTCTTCCCCTGAATCATCTGGGTGATTTTATAGATCTTAACGACACCATCAGGAACTTTAAATCCGATGTATATCTAACCACAGCAAGCCGTATCCCCAATCCAACCCAGTCGACCTTTGTTCCTCAGGATGTGAAGGGGAAGACAAAACTGGTTTACACAGTAAAGGAAGGTGATAATCTTGGCTATATAGCAGGATGGTATAATGTGGGGCTTTCCGATCTCCGGTACTGGAACAACATATCCAGGAACACAATAAGGATTGGCCAGAAGATTGTTGTATATGTTGACCCGGGTAAAGCCCTGCTGTATGGAGGAGTAGACAATATGAGCTTTGCAGACAAGCAGAAGATGATTGGTAAGAGTCCGGCTCCCTCCCAGACCATTAACACTTTCGCGGGCTTGCAGGCAAATGGAGCCGACGGCAGTTATGTTACCTATACTGTCCGTAGCGGTGATTCAATCTGGGATATTGTAAAGAAATTTGATAATGTGACTACAACGGAAGTACTGACATTGAACAAGATAACAGATCCAAAGAAGATACAGGTTGGTCAGGTTTTAAGGATAAAAAAGAAAAGCTGATCCTGAATAAAATATGCGCCCACACAGATCATTTCTGTTTTTACTGATCTTTCTGGTCTGCTTCACCGGGCTCTGGTACATATTGCCCCCGTCAGTTAAGATTCCCTCTCCGGCCGGGATACTTCCTGCCACTCTGCGGGAGATGATCAGCCCTGAAGGGAACACTGTTAAGGCTGACTCTCTGCCTTCATCAGATTACCGTCCTGCCGTGGTTCCGGATACAATCATTAGGTCCGACACCATAGCCTACATCGACGGACACGGATCATTTATCCCGCTAAGAAGTTTTATTGATTCGCTTTATTTCTCCAGGGGACAGTTAAGGGTCCTCTATTATGGTGATTCCCAGATTGAAGGGGACAGGGTGTCATCGTACCTGAGGCAATGGCTCCGGCAGGGAAGGGAAGGAAGCGGTCCGGGGCTCTTTTTACCGCTTATGACGGTTATGTACACCGGGTCGGTTAACATCAGATCGTCGCTTAACTGGGAGAGATATAACTACCTGTCGTATCAGCAGGGTGTCATTAATCATAGTA
The DNA here is from genome assembly GCA_034003165.1 of Bacteroidales bacterium. GTDB lineage: Bacteria > Bacteroidota > Bacteroidia > Bacteroidales > VadinHA17 > LD21. Next base: position 9,275 of record JAVEZD010000009.1, read on the forward strand.
ATCTGGGACCCTTTATGGCCTTCTGCCGGTATCTGCCTGAAGGTGTTACTTCAGGATCGCCCGTAAAGGCAACTGTAAGGATAAGTCCTTCAAGACTTGCAGATAAGAAGTCGGCTCAGTATGATATTCTCAGGATCTTCTATGGTAATCTGAGCGGTGAGGTGCAAGTAACCGTAAAGGCAGGGAACTTCAGCCTCGTGTCAGACACTCTTGAGAAAAGTATTGAACCCGGGGAGTTTTCCTGTCCGCTGCTTGGAGAAAAGAACATCACGATTGAATTCGAGGGAAGGGTGAGTCCCGACATTTATGGAATAAGCATTGAGAGCCGTAAGGGTGTGATTGTAGATAACATACCCCAGAGGGGCAGTGCCGGCCTTGAATTCACCATGGTAGATCCGGAACATCTGAAGTCTGTATTGGACCTTCTTTCTCCCGACCTGTTCATCCTTCATTACGGGTTGAATATAGTTAAAAACATTAGAAGTGAGTACAACTACTACAGCCTGGGTCTCGAAAGACAGATCAACCTTATTAAGAATGTTTGTCCCGATGCCCAGATACTTGTGGTGGGAGTCACTGATATGGCGACAGCAGAAGGCGACAGTCTCAGATCGTACCCTAACTTACCGGCCATTATAAATGCCCAGAGAAATGCGGCTTCAAGGACGGGAGTAACATTCTGGGACTCCTATCAGGCCATGGGGGGATACAATTCTATTATCCGCTGGGCCGGCAACAATCCTCCTCTGGCAAGGCCCGACTATGTCCATTTTACAAATCTGGGTGCTGATTCACTTTCAAAGATTCTTATAGCCGATATGTTCAGGCAACAGGATATTGTTACCCTTATCAAATCAGATACCCTGATTGTAGCTGACACTGTCATGATTTCTGCTTCATTGCTCCAGCCTGCCGATAGTGCTTTCAGCGGAGAAGAGGCTGAAGTTGGTTCCAGGCCTGCTTCAGGCCTTCCGGCTGTATTGCTGGGGGAGCTTTTCAGATACGATCCTGATGAGCCTATGATCTTCTCATCACCGGCTTTCTGGATTTTCCTTCTTATTGTTCTGGCTGGTTACAGCCTGATATTCAACAAACCCTTTATAAGGAATCTCTACCTGCTTCTTGTCAGCCTGTTCTTTTACTATAAGTCGGGTGGCTTTTTCATAATACTACTACTTCTTGTTACTATTGTCGACTATTCATGCGGGTTAATGATATACAGATCGGAGTCAAGGCCCGGCAGGAGGTTCTTTCTTATTCTCAGTTTGGTCTCCAACCTGCTTCTGCTTTCATATTTCAAATACACGGCATTTTTTACTGACCTGGTGAATTCAGTCTTTGGCACCGGCTTTGTTGTTCATGATTACCTGGCTGCCTTTTCAAATAATCATCTTGGGACTTCTTTAGACGTAAGTTCTATTATTCTTCCTGTCGGGATCTCGTTTTTTACATTTCAGTCACTCAGTTACACCATTGATGTATACAGGTCGAAGGTGGCTCCCGTAAGGAACATTGCCGATTTTGGTTTTTATGTTTCTTTCTTTCCCCAGCTTGTGGCAGGGCCTATTGTGAGGGCGTCGGAGTTTATTCCTCAGATCTATGAGAAGTTCAGGCTGAACCAGCGTGAATTCAGCCATGCCCTTTATCTGATACTGAAGGGTCTTGTAAAAAAGATTGTCATTTCCGACTTTATAGCAGTTGGGTTTATTGACAGGGTTTTTGAGACCCCGGCTATTTACTCAGGATTTGAGAACCTTATGGCTGTTTATGGTTATGGTCTTCAGATATACTGTGATTTTTCGGGTTATACAGACATTGCCATAGGGATAGGTCTTATCCTTGGCTTCAGGCTTCCGGTCAACTTCAATTCACCCTACAAGGCTTCGGATGTTTCTGAATTCTGGAAACGCTGGCATATTTCACTCTCGAGGTGGCTGAAGGATTATCTGTACATACCGCTCGGCGGTAACAGGAAAGGACGGATCAGGACTCAGATGAATCTTATGATAACTATGTTACTTGGTGGTCTGTGGCACGGGGCCGATCTTCGTTTCATCCTCTGGGGAGCGCTGCATGGTGTGGGACTTGTCTTTAACAAGTTATGGAACAGGCTCTCAGGATCCGGCCGGGGCTCAGGTCTTTTAAGAAGAGCTCTTGCAGTTTTTCTGACCTTCAACTTTGTTAATTTCTGCTGGATCTTCTTCAGGTCGCCCGACGTGCATAGTGCCGGAATAATGCTTAAGCAGATTTTCACTGCCTTTGTTCCGGGTTCATACATGGCACTTCTTACTGTTTACGGCACTGTCTTTATACTTATCCTTACGGGTTATTTTGTCCATTTCCTGCCCGAAAAGGTGAAGGAGGCATACAGGGGACTGTTCATCAATATGCCTCTTGCGTTACAGATGGTTGTGGCTCTTCTGGCGGCTCTTCTTATCTTTCAGATGCGGTCGCCTGATATCGTGCCCTTCATCTATTTCAGGTTCTGACAGAAGACTTATATAACGGCTCAGGTAGCCTGCCCCGAGCCTGTCTGACAAAATATTCTGAGTCCTGAACTCAGAGCACAATCAGATAATGGTTCCCGATACCGGTTTTGCGTATGAGGCGACATCGGCACCGGTTATCTCATCACGGCACAGGATTATAAGTCTTTCGAGGACATTTCTGAATTCCCTTATGTTACCGGTCCATTCTATTTTACTGAGTTCCTCAAGGGCATCACTGGTAATGGTTTTTTTGCTCATTCCGTATTCACCGCATATCAATGTATTGAAGTGATCGGCCAGGAGAGGGATATCGTCTTTTCTTTCGTTCAGTGTGGGTACGTGTATAAGGATTACGCTGAGGCGGTGATAGAGGTCCTCTCTGAAAACACTATTCTCAATTTCCTTTTTAATGTTTTTATTTGTTGCCGCAATGATCCTTACATTGACGTGGATGTCCTTCTCGGATCCCACCCTTGAGATTTTATTCTCTTGCAGGGCTCTCAGAACTTTTGCCTGTGCTGAAAGGCTCATATCGCCTATCTCGTCGAGGAAGAGTGTCCCTCCGTTAGCCTGTTCAAATTTGCCTATTCTTTGTTTTATTGCCGAGGTAAATGATCCCTTCTCGTGTCCGAACAGCTCACTCTCAATAAGTTCTGAAGGTATGGCGGCGCAGTTGACTTCAACAAAGGGGCCTTTTGCCCTGCTGCTTTTCTCATGTATCTGGTGGGCAACCAGCTCCTTGCCTGTGCCATTGGCCCCTGTTATCAGAACCCTTGCCTCAGTGGGAGCAACCCTGTCGATCATTTCCCTGACCTTTATTATCGCATCCGACTCACCGATGATCTCGTACATCCTGCTAACCTTGTTCCTGAGGACCTGGGTCTGGGAGATTAGCCTGGTCTTATCAGTGGCATTACGGATTGTAATAAGAAGACGGTTGAGGTCGAGGGGTTTTTCAAGAAAATCGTAAGCTCCTTTTTTTATAGCCTCAACAGCCGTATCTATATTACCATGTCCCGAAATCATTATCACGGGGGTGTCGGAGGAGCTCTCATGAATATTTGAGAGCACCTCTATCCCGTCCATCTTGGCCATTTTGATATCGCAGAGTACAATGTCGTATGAGTTTGAACCAAAAAGCTCAAGTCCCGACCTTCCGTCCTCTGCAAGGTCGACTTCGTGTTTTTCATATTCCAGAACCTCCTTGAGGGTATTCCTTATTGCCCGTTCGTCGTCGATGACAAGAATTTTTGACATGATAATTTAACTGTTATGTATACTGGATGGTCCCTGAATTGTTTATCCGCTGTATCTGAGCCACTTCCACATCTCTTTCCATGATGTCTTCTTTCCGTACATAAGAATACCTGTACGGTAGATTCTGGCAGCCATCCATACAAATGTAATAAAAGTTATAAGCATAAGCAGCATTGATACAGCCAGCTGCCACATGGGAACGCCGAAAGGTATCCTTGCCATCATCACTATCGGAGAAGTGAAAGGTATTATTGAAAACCAGAACGACAGTGAACTCTCGGGATTCTGCATGGTACCCATGGCAACCATAAGAGCTACTATAATAGGTATGGTAACAGGCAGCATGAACTGCTGGGTCTCCGTCTCATTATCGACAGCCGACCCGATGGCCGCGAATATTGAGGCATACAACAGGTAGCCGGTTATGAAATAAAAAACAAAGGAAAAGATTATCAGTCCCCATGGCTGGTTCATGGCGCTTGAGAATATCTGGGTAAACTCTGCAAGTTCAGGATTGGCAGCCGGATTGTTTTCCAAGGCAGCCTGCTGCTCCTCAGTCATTACGTTAGTTACCATATTTTTCTGAGCCATATCTGAAAAGTCAGTGTCCTTGAGTACTGTAGTCTTAAGTACATTTATTACCAGAATGGCAAGGAAGATCCACAGAAAAAACTGGGTAAGGCCCACAAGGGCAATGCCGATTATCTTTCCCATCATGAGCTGGATCGGTTTTACTGATGAGATTATTACCTCGACAACGCGGCTGGTTTTCTCCTCAATAACTCCCCGCATCACCTGTGATCCGAAGATAAAGACAAGCATATACATCAGGAAGCCTCCTATATAGGCAAGAGCCATGGCAATGCCTGTGCTTGTCTGTTTTACCTGACCCGAATCATCTATCTTTATGGTCTGTACAGAAACGTTGGTCTGGACATTCTTCATAATCTTATCGAGGTCCTCGATGTTATATGTGAGCAGTTTTTGTTTTTCCAGCTCTTTTTCGATAGAGGATTCGATATGTTCGATAACGGTAATCGGGGGTTGTTGTTTTGAGATAAGCTGGATGGCATTAGGTACGTTAATCACATCGGGTGAGATATACAGGATGCCATAGTAACCTGCCGAATCAAAGGTGGTTTTCAGGTCGTCGAGTCTGGCTCCGGGTAGATACACAAAATCCATTTCTTTGGTATCGGGCACTGCTTCACTGAGAATATCAGAGCCGTCTTCGATTACTGCAATTTTCTTATATTCCTGATCTTCATTGAGTACAAGCAGGGTGGGTACTAAGATAAGGGCAGCCATTAACACGGGGGCAAGAATGGTCATTATAATAAATGACTTCTTCCTTACCCTTGTAAGATACTCCCTTTGGATTATAACAGATATTTTATTCATGGCCGGTGTAAAGTTTTAGGTAATGGGTTATTTCAGTTTCTCTGTTCCACCACTCTTATGAAAATGTCGTTCATGGAGGGGAGGGCAGGATTGAAGGAAATTATTCTGCCAAGGCTTATTGCCTTTTCGAGGATCTCATTTGAACGCATATCTGCCGAAGCTTTTATGCGTATGAGGCTCCTGTTGTTCTCATACTGTTTGTCGAGAATGCTGAATCCTCCATGGCTGTTGAGAGTGACATCCCCGTCGAAGGCAATTTCATATTCATTGGCTGCCCACTGGTTACGGATATCGTCAACGCGTCCCTCAAGGATGGTTCTGGCCTTGTTTATCAGGGTTATGTTGTCGCACAGTTCTTCTACGGACGCCATGTTATGTGTTGAGAAAATGATGGTGGCACCTCTTTCCCTGAGAAACAGTATTTCGTTACGTATGATGTTGGCATTTACAGGGTCAAATCCTGAGAAGGGTTCGTCGAAGATAAGCAGTTTGGGTTCGTGGAGAACTGTTGTAACAAACTGCATCTTCTGCTGCATTCCTTTAGACAGTTCTTCAACCTTTTTCCCCCACCAGTCTGTTATCTCAAGTTTGTTGAACCAGTACTTAAGCCTCTTCATGGCCTCAGCCTTTGAAAGTCCTTTCAGCCGGGCAAAGTAAAGTGCCTGTTCGCCCACCTTCATCTTTTTGTAGAGTCCTCTTTCCTCAGGGAGATAACCAATGGTCATGACGTCCTCGGGTTTAAGTTTCTTCCCGTTGAGGAAGAGCTCGCCTGAATCCGGTCCGGTGATCTGGTTGATAATCCTTATGAGTGTGGTTTTTCCTGCACCGTTTGGTCCGAGCAGGCCATAGATGCTTTGTTCGGGAACTGCAATACTGACGTTGTCGAGTGCAGTAAATGTCCCAAACTGTTTTGTGACATTTTTTGCTTCAAAAAGTATCATAGAGTTGTAGTTAGTTTCGGGAATGTAAATATATAAAAAAACCCGTACTGTTCTTTTGTATACTTTCTTTACAAAGCATCGGAAAGAGGAGAGTACGGGACTTTAAGTTTATAACTGTTTTTTAGTCAGCAGTTTTATTCAAAATAGCCTTTCATCCTTTCGAAAAATCCCCTGTCGTTTTTATCGGGATTCGGGACAAAAGACTCGGCCTCCCTGAATTTTTCAATGATTTTCATTTCATCCCTGTTAACTGATTTAGGGATCCATACGTTGACGTTAACAAGGAGGTCGCCTTTTCCGTAGCCGTTAACTTCGGGCAGGCCTTTGCCCCGTAGACGCAGTATCTTACCTGGCTGTGTCCCGGGTTCGATTTTTATTTTGACATTATTTTCGACTGTCGGCACCTCCACATGGGTTCCGAGAATGGCATCGGGTATGCTTATGAAAAGGTTGTATATAAGGTCGTTGCCTTCCCTGATAAGGTTGGGGTGTTCTTCTTCATCGATAACAACAAGGAGGTCACCGTTGATTCCGCCCCTGCGAGGTGCATTCCCTTTTCCGCTCACGGTCATCTGCATCCCTCTTCCGACCCCGGCAGGTATGTTGATCTTAATTATTTCTTCTTTCTGGACAATACCTTCTCCATAGCATGCGGGGCATTTTTTTGTAATAGTCTTTCCTTCTCCACCGCATGAAGGGCACACTGATGCAGTCTGCATCTGGCCCAGCATAGTATTTGTTATCCTTGTTACATGTCCCGAGCCGTGGCAGGTGGAGCATTCGGATATGCCTGAAGCATCAGAGGCTCCAGTTCCCGAGCATTTTTCACATGTTACATATTTTTTGACCTTTATCTTCTTCTCTGTCCCTGTGGCAATCTCCTGAAGATTCAGTCTTACTTTTACCCTGAGGTTACTGCCTTTGTTGACTCTGCGACTGCCGCCCCGCCTTGATCCGGTGAAGGCACCAAATCCGCCGAAGGCATCTCCGAATATGTCGCCGAATGATGAGAAGATATCTTCCATGGTCATACCTGCACCTCCGAAGCCGTTACCCGGACTTCCGACGCCTTCGTGGCCGTACCTGTCGTAACGGGCTCTCTTCTCATCGTTGCTGAGTACTTCGTATGCAGAAGCTGCCTCTTTGAAGTTCTCCTCCGCCTTTTTGTCTCCCGGGTTTTTATCGGGATGATATCTAAGCGCCTGCTTCCTGTAGGCTTTCTTGATCTCTTCTTTTGTCGCCTCTCTTGAAACACCAAGCACCTCGTAATAATCTCTTTTTGCCATCCCTTAGTTATTTGATCTTTAAGCCGTTAATATTTAGGGTTCGGATGTCTATTCACCAACAACCACTTTGGAATATCTCAGAACCTTATCCTGTAAATAGTAACCCTTCAGTACTACATCCAGGACTTTGCCTTTTTTTTCTTCTTCCTCAACTTCTATCTTGGCAACCGCTTCATGAATATCGACGTTGAATACCTGGTTGAGAGTCTCTATCTCCTTTACTCCATTTTGTTTAAGGAAATCTGAGAATTTAAGATAGATAAGATTTATACCTTCCTTAACGGCATCTGCATTGTCTGAATTATCCATATGTTTCAGGGCTCTCTCGAAATCGTCCATTAAGGGAAGGAGCTTCAGCAGGAGGTTCTCACCTGCAAATTTAGTAAGGTCCATCTTTTCCCTCAGGGTTCTCTTCCTGTAATTATCGTATTCAGCCGACAGCCGGATATATTTATCCTGCATCTCTGACAGTTTTTCCTCCAGTTTGCTTCCGTCTGCATCAGTTCTGGCAGAGTATGATGAATCTCCGGTCTTTTTGTCTTCAACAGGGGCAGGTTCCTCAGCATCTGCAGACTGGTTTTCGACCTGTTCGCCTGCTGTTTTTTCTATATCTATATCAGCCTGATTTTCTGTAGTGTATTGTCCTTTTTTATGGGTTTTATCATCCTTCTCCATTTTCTTTCTGGTTGTCATCACTCAAGGTTTTTCAGTTACTTCAGTTCTACCAAACAAAATATCTGCCAATAAAAAGGTTTTGCCAAATTGGCAGGCTGTTATTTTTTCAAAGCAATGGCAGTATAAGGCGTGAAGCATGTGCCGCGCCATGATTATCCTGTATGGCTACAGATAGTGACCGATGTGTTTCAGACTCTTCTTATGTCGGCACCAATGGCATTCAGTCTGGCGTCGATGTTCTCATAACCCCTGTCAATCTGTTCGATGTTATGGATTGTACTTACCCCGTCGGCCGAGAGTGCTGCAATAAGCAGTGCGACTCCTGCCCTGATATCGGGTGAGATCATTGTGGTGCCCCTTAGCCTTATCATACGGTCCTGCCCGATGACGGTAGCCCTGTGAGGGTCACACAGAATGATCTGGGCTCCCATATCAATAAGCTTATCGACGAAGAAGAGTCTGCTTTCAAACATTTTCTGATGGATAAGAACGGCGCCCTTTGCCTGGGTGGCAGTAACGAGGAATATACTCAGCAGGTCGGGTGTAAGGCCGGGCCAGATAGCATCGGCAATAGTCATGATTGACCCGTCGATAAAAGTCTCTATCTCATAATGTTCCTGAGCCGGGATATAAATGTCGTCGTTCCTTCGCTCGACAGTGATTCCCAGTCTCCTGAAGGCATCAGGAATAATACCCAGGTTGTCGTAGGACACATTTTTGATTGTTATCTCAGATGCCGTCATTGCTGCCAGACCGATGAACGAACCGATCTCGATCATGTCGGGAAGTATGTTATGGCTGCAGCCTCCGAGGCTTTCCACTCCGTCGATGTAAAGAAGGTTGGAGCCGATGCCCTGAATCTTTGCGCCCATCGACACCAGCATTTTGCATAGCTGCTGGATGTAAGGCTCGCAGGCGGCGTTATAGATTGTTGTTCTTCCTTTTGCAAGGACCGCTGCCATGATGATGTTTGCAGTTCCTGTCACTGAGGCCTCATCAAGATGAAGGTAGGTCCCTTCAAGTGAGGGGGCTTCTACTGAGAAGAAAGATTCTGATGCCTCAAATCCGAAGCTGGCGCCCAGTTTCTGAAAACCCATGAAATGGGTGTCCAGTCTTCTTCGGCCAATCTTGTCTCCTCCCGGCTTGGGAATGAAGGCCTTACCAAATCGTGCAAGAAGTGGACCCACTATCATAATGGAACCTCTGAGGCTTATACTCTGTTCCCTGAATTCCTGTGTCGACATATAGTCGAGGTTTATGTCGCAGGCCTCAAAGCTTATTGTTGATGGTGATTCGCGCTTGATCTTTACGCCAAGGCATCCGATGAGTTCAATGAGTCTGTTTACGTCATTGATATCAGGAATATTGCTTATAGTTACCTTTTCTTTTGTAAGAAGCACTGCACAGATCACCTGCAGGGCTTCGTTCTTTGCTCCCTGGGGTGTTATTTCCCCGTGCAGGGATCTGCCTCCATGAACAATAAAAGTACCCATTAGTGACGCTGATAGCCTTTTTTCTTGATGTTATGTTTGTTTGGCTGCTGTTTGTAGGGTTTCCCCTGAATCTTCTTTTTAACCGGAGGTACGAGTTCCTTAACTTCAAGGATCTTAATGCCTTCTGACATCTTAAGTTTGCCTCCCGAAAGAAGCTTCATATCGCCTATAATGACCTCGTCACTTACCTGACTTCGGTTCCAGGTTACATATGACTTTTTCATCTGATTGAGAATCAGAGAGGTGAGATACACCTTTTCAGGGCCGTCCTCATATTTTGAGGCTGCTTCAATAAGATCTTCAACGATCCTTCCGTAGTGCAGATAGCGGATATCTCCCTGCTTGTAGGGTACCTGCCTGGGCTTCTCAATAAATTTAGACGGTTCGGGAGCAGGATAGGGAGGATCAATATCGAGTTCAAAGTTGGCTATCAGGGCAAGGTGATCCCATAGCTTATGCTTGAAATCTCCAACATCGCGGAGATGAGGATTAAGATTACCCATTATCTGGATGATGGTTCTGGCTGCCCTGTTCCTCTCGTTCCTGTCTTTGATTGTCTTTATGTGATCAACCATTTTCTGGACATTCCTTCCATATTCGGGCAACGCCATTCTCTTTCTCTGTGTGTTGTAATCGTAAGTCATCCCGTAAGTTGTTATTTTATGCAAAGCTAATAATTAAAAGCCAATAATTAAGGTTTCTTCAGATTCTTAAAATTCAAATTTTGCCCGGCGAGGCAGTCCGGTGAATGTCAGGCAGGCATTAGCAGAAAAAAAAGTTAAATGAACAGGCCGGCTTAAAAAGGCCTGTCTGGCCTGGAGAAGCATAACAGGCATTATCTCTGTATTAGCGGCTGCTGCCTGTCAGGATATTTCCTCTGACTAAAAGCTAGAGGCCAAGGAACTGAATAGCGACTCCCGAAAAGAAAATCATGGCACCTGCAATAAGGTTGCTGTATTTCTCAATGGGTTTGAGGTTTATCTTATTGAATCCCAGTTTGAAGGCAAGTACTATTGACATCATGGTCGCAATAGTGACAACGGCAAATAAAACTGAAACAAGGATGGCTCCCGGTATGTTGTTCTGTGCTGCAGGGTACATCAGCAATGGTATAAGAGGTTCGCAGGGACCGAAGATGAAAATAAGAAAAAGGATCCAGGGAGTGGTTTTGACAACATCAGTTTCGTGAACATGGAGGTGATCTTTAAGATGCGAATGTTCATGCGAGTGGCTGTTGCCTCCGGGATGAAAATGCGAATGTGTGTGGGTTCTTTTCCTGTAAAGGTTTCTCAGACTTATAATCATATAAACCAGACCGAAGGCAATAAAGAGCCATCCGGCAATATTACCCCTGAATGATTCAATATCCACCAGCCTGTTTACTGAGATACCGACTGCAATACCTGTTAGTCCGAGCACTATTGAGCTGAATACATGTCCCAGGCCGCACAGGAAGGTTATGAACATTGTTTTTCTTACTGTCCATTTTTTTGCCTCACTCAATACAATAAAGGGCAGATAATGGTCGGGACCCAGAAGCGTGTGAAAGAAGCCGAGAGAGACGGCTGTAGCTGACAATAGTGTTATTGAGTTTTCCATCAGTTGCTTTTCTTATCAGATGTTAATTCTGCAATAATATCCAAAAAAACCGGAAAAACAGATGTTGGCTGTTGTCAAAGTTCTTCAGTGTTGTCTTTATCATATTGCAAAGGAAGCCATTCTCCATTGCTGAAGCTAATTTCGGGTATGTCAATATTCTGTTTGTCAAGTAATTCTCTGGATTCTGAAATGAACTTTATCATTTGTTCATAATCACCGGGTTCATTAAAGAATTCCCGATTTTCTTCAAAGCCGGCAGCGGGGAGAATATAGTATTCCTTTTTGCCGTCAACGATTGGCAGATACACCCAGGTAAGGCAATAACCTGCCTTTTTTATTCTCAGGCTGCCGTTGTCCCTTTCAAAGAGAACCCTGACCATAGCCCCCCCGTCTGTTTTTGGCCGGCGCTGATTTGATATGAAGTTTCCAAGTGAATAGACAACAAGCTCATCGGTACTGTCTTTCTTAGTCCATATCATTTTCTGAAGGACATGTGGATGTGAGCCTATAATAAGGTCGGCTCCCTTTGAGAAAAACAACCCGGCGAGTCTGGCCTGCTCTACTGAAGGTATGGTATCGTATTCTGTTCCCCAGTGAAGGAATAATACTGTGATGTCGGGGTTTAACAGTGCCGTCTTTTCAAGGTCCCTGCCAATGCTGCCGGCATCGAGCATATTTACTATTACCGGTTGGGGAACCTCAATGCCGTTGGTCCCGTAAGTATAATTAAGTATAGCCACTGACAATCCGTTTTTAGTCATAATCAATGGGTTGAGAGAGTCTCTCTCTGCAGCATCCCTGAAGGTACCGGTATGCCTGATTCCCATACTGTCGAGTCTCATGACAGTACCTTTGATTCCGCTATTACCCCTGTCGGCCGAGTGGTTGTTGGCAGTAAGAAGGCAGTCAATACCCGACCTGAGGCAGGCGGCGGCCAGCTCAGGAGGGGAGCTGAACTGCGGATATCCTTTAAAAGGGGGACCAGCCAGGGTGACCTCGAAATTGGCAAAGGCAAGGTCGGCTTCACTAATAAGTGGGGCAACATAACTGAACACAGTGTCGTAGGAGTATCTTCCTGTTTCTTTGTTAAAAGCTGAAATTATCTGGTCATCATGACCCATTATGTCGCCTATGAAAAGCAGGGAGAACGATTCAAGGCCGGCGTCCTGTGCTCTTATTGCAGGGGCAGCAAGTATAAGGAGAAGGTAAAGGCTAAGGCTAAGGCTATGGATCCTGTTCATTACCTGTAGTTTTATTCTATGTGTTTTGCAAAATAGTAAAATTAATCTGATGTAAGTTCTTAATATGCGCGATAGATTTCCGGTTAAAAATCCTGTTGGAAATACAGGCAGAATAAATAATACGGTTTAAATTTATGGAAAGTTTGTTTAATTGTTAACTTAGGCCGCTTTCTGCTGAGACCCCTTTTGCAAGGAAAATTTCTGATTATGAGAAGCCCCGTCAGTAATCCCGACATCAGCAAGGTATCTTTTGCCGGTGTGATAGTAACCCTAGGTATTGTCTTCGGAAACCTGGGTACAAGCCCCCTTTATGTTATGAAAGCTATAGTGGGGGGAGGTCAGGAATTCAATGATCTTCTGATCTATGGTGCCATGTCGTGTATCTTCTGGACTCTTACCCTGCAAACCACTGTTAAGTATGTACTGATAACTTTACGCGTCAACAACAGGGGGGAAGGCGGGATATATGCACTGTTTGCCATGCTTAAGAGAAAAACCTCATGGGCCGCTGTTCTCGCTATGGCAGGCGCAAGTGCCCTGCTTGCCGACGGCATTATCACGCCTGCCATCACTGTAACTTCAGCAATAGAAGGCTTACATCTGTTCAATCCGGCGATTCCTGTTATTGCTATAGTACTTCTTATTTTTGTTGTGCTGTTTTTTATTCAGCAGTTCGGGACCAGTCTGGTCGGGGGGGCATTCGGTCCGACAATGGTTGTATGGTTTACCATGCTGGGAGTCCTGGGGGTACTTCACCTTGTCGAAAACCCAGCGGTGCTGGCTGCACTGAACCCTGTATATGCTTTCAGGTTTTTGTCTGAATATCCCGGCGGTTTCGTATTACTGGGTTCGGTTTTCCTGTGTACCACAGGTGCCGAGGCCCTCTATTCAGATCTGGGTCGCTGCGGACTGAAGAATATCAGGGTGTCGTGGACCTTTGTTAAAACAGCTCTCCTTCTTAATTATCTGGGTCAGAGTGCCTGGTTGCTTAACAGCGGGAATGTTAGGACCGGCATAAATCCTTTCTTTGGTATAATGCCTGAGTGGTTCCTGATTCCCGGGATCATTATATCCACTGCCGCAGCCGTAATAGCAAGCCAGGCCCTTATTTCAGGGTCATATACTCTGGTAAGTGAAGCCATCCCTCTTAATTTCTGGCCTAAAATCAAAATTTCCTATCCTACCCATCTCAAGGGACAGGTATATGTCTCATCGGCTAACTGGTTTCTGTGGATTGCATGCAGCTTCGTTGTAATCTTTTTCAGGGAATCGTCAAACATGGAAGCTGCCTACGGTCTGTCAATAACGCTAACAATGATAATTACAACCCTTCTTCTGGCATTCTATCTCTTACAGAAAGGGGTGAGTCACAGGCTTGTTGTCATACTTCTTCTGGTTTATCTTACCATTGAGGGCAGTTTTCTTGTAGCCAACCTTAACAAGTTCAGGAGCGGAGGCTGGTTCACCATATTACTGGCAGTTATTTTCTTTGCTGTCATGTACGGATGGTACTTCGGCAGGAAGATAAAGAACCGCTATATCACTTTTGCCAACCTGAAGAACTACAGGCAGATGTTTATAGACCTCTCAGGCGATTCTTCCGTTCCGAAAACAGCTACCAACCTTGTTTATATAGTAAAAGCCAACCGTTCCGACCAGGTAGAGTCGAAAGTCATTTATTCAATTTTCAATAAACATCCCAAAAGAGCCGACAGGTACTGGTTCCTTCATGTTAACAGGCTGGATGATCCCAATCGTTTTGATTACCAGGTTACAGATATCATACCCGGAGTCCTTGTAAAAATTGACTTCAACATCGGATTCAAGGTGGAACCCAGGATTAATCTTTATTTCAGGGAAGCCCTCGAGGATCTTGAAGCCTCGGGCGAGGTTGAACTTACAAGCAGCTATGAATCCCTCAGGAAGCATAATATCCCGGGTGACTTTCAGTATATTCTGATAGACAGGGTAATGACCCGCGACTACAAACTTACTTCGTGGGAAAATTTCACTCTCCTTCTGCACGGCATCTCAAGGCTGATAAATATAGGCGATGTAAAAGCCCTGGGACTCGATGCCTCAAATACAATTGAGGAAAAAGTGCCTATTGCAATAGGTCAGCAGCCCGACCGCAGGATCAAAAGGATTTTCTGAGAAATTATTAAATTTTTTCATATCTTCAGGTCTGCTGACAGGGAAGGGAATGCCGGATTTACCTTTAATGTAAATCGTTGATGGTTATAATATTGAGTTTCATTGCCAGATCATAATCCGGATGGAACTGATAAGCATCCTCATCTGCGGTGGTTTTTGGGATAACCCGTAATTGACCTGTTCGTAAAAATATTTATAAGAGCAAAGGCATGAAAAGAATTGTTTTAACAGGCCTGCTGGCTGTAATAGTCTGTATGTCAATTGTTTCGCAAGATGTTGCATGGAAGGCTGCCGGAGACAGGATTGTAACCCCCTGGGCAGAAAAGGTGAATCCTCTGGCCCCGTTGCCTGAATATCCACGGCCGCAGATGGTCAGGGATGACTGGCAAAGCCTTAACGGCTTATGGGATTATGCAATAGTTCCCGCGGAAAGTCCGGTGCCGGCCACATATCAGGGTAAGATACTGGTTCCTTTTGCAGTGGAATCGGCACTTTCGGGTGTCGGCCGGACAGTCGGCAAGGGGAATTCCCTGTGGTACAGAACTACCTTCAGGGTTCAACCTGCAATGAAAGGTAGTACCATGCTGCTGCATTTCGGGGCAGTTGACTGGGAATGTGATGTATATGTCAATGGCATTAAAGCTGCTTCACACAGGGGCGGTTATGATCCCTTTACGGTAGATATAACTCCACATCTCGGGAAGGGACGTCTGCAGAAACTTGAGCTGAGGGTGTGGGATCCGACTGACGAAGGACCCCAGCCCAGGGGTAAGCAGGTCAATGAACCACACGGCATATGGTATACTCCTGTTACCGGAATATGGCAGAGTGTATGGCTTGAACCGGTGCCTGAAACACATGTGTCATCGTTCAGACTGGTTCCGGATATTGACAGGCAGAAGCTAAGTGTAACGACAGATATATCAAACAGACAGGCCGGAGATGTGGTCAGGCTTACGGCTTATGACGGTAATGTAATAAAGGCAGAAGCATTATCGGAAGAAGGTGCAGAGGCGGTTCTTGACATTCCCTCTCCAAAACTCTGGTCTCCTGATGATCCATTTCTTTATGATCTCAGAATCACTGTTGAAAGAAAAGGGAAGGTAGTTGATGAGGTGAAGAGTTATTTTGCAATGAGAAAGATATCGCTTGAGCCTGATGAAAACGGAGTTCTGAGGATGATGCTTAACAACAGTTTTGTTTTCCAGTACGGAACCCTTGACCAGGGATGGTGGCCCGACGGATTATATACAGCCCCTACTGATGAGGCCCTGCTCTTTGATATTGAGAAGACACGCAGCATGGGATTCAACATGATAAGAAAACATGTCAAGACAGAGCCTGCAAGATGGTATTATCACTGCGACCGTCTGGGCATGCTTGTCTGGCAGGATATGCCCAGCGGCGACCTGGGAGGAAACCAATGGAATACAAGACCCGGGATGGAAGGGGGCAGCGATAAGATCAGGACTGAAGCTTCGGAAAAGATCTTCCGGACAGAGTGGAATGCCATTATTGATGACCTTTTCAACAGCCCATGTATTGTTGTATGGGTGCCCTTTAATGAAGCCTGGGGGCAGTTTAAGACTGTTGAGATAACTGAGTGGACCATTAAAAAAGATCCCTCGCGCCTTGTCAACAGTGCCAGCGGAGGTAACTTTAACGAGACGGGGCATATACTCGATTTGCATAACTATCCGGGTCCCGTGATGGCCAAACCCGAAGTCTTCGGAGGCAGTCAGGCGCTGGTCCTGGGCGAGTTCGGGGGGCTTGGATTACCCCTTGAGGGACATACCTGGCTTGACAGGGATAACTGGGGCTACCGGACTTTCACCGGTGCCGATACTCTGTTTACTACATATTCAGGCTATATAGACCAGATTGTACCCTTTATTGAAAGAGGCCTTTCGGCTGCAATATATACGCAGACGACTGATGTGGAGGTTGAAACCAACGGACTGATGACTTACGACAGAAAGGTTATCAAAAATCCTGAAGAGAAACTCAGAAAGGTGGCAGCTAAAATGTACAATGCTGCCTCATTGATAAGATTCAGAAAATAAATACTTAAAACATTGATTTGAAAAAACATAACCAGTATTTTATTGTAATAAATTTAAAATTAACACTTAAATAGTTTGTTTATGAAAAAACTGTTACTTTTTATTTTTGCGTTGACCCTCAGCGTTATGAGCATGGGTCAGTCGTCAGTTGCCCTTGTTGTTGATGCAGGGTCGGCAGAGTATACTATCAGCCGTCATATTTACGGCCATTTCTCGGAGCATCTTGGAAGGTGTATATATGATGGTTACTGGGTAAGTGAAGACATGCCTGTAAGGAAGCAGGATCGTATAAGGCTGGACATTGTTGATGCCCTTAAGAAGATTCAGATACCCAACCTGAGATGGCCGGGCGGTTGTTTTGCAGATGAATACCACTGGCGCGACGGCATTGGCCCGAGAAATGAAAGACCGACCATGATCAACACCAACTGGGGTAATGTGACTGAGGACAACAGTTTCGGAACACATGAGTTCCTTGAGCTTTGTGAACTTCTTGACGCCGAGCCGGTGATAGTCGGGAACGTAGGGAGCGGTACCGTTGAGGAGATGTCGAAATGGATAGAGTACCTTAATTATGACGGTGTGAGTCCGATGACCAACATGAGAAAGCTGAATGGCAGGGATAAGCCATGGGGAGTGACATTCTGGGGAGTAGGCAACGAAAACTGGGGTTGTGGAGGCAACATGACAGCCGATTATTATGTAACACAGTATAAGCAGTATTCATCTTTTGCAAAGAACTATCCTGGTTCAACTTTGCTCAAGATTGCCTCAGGAGCTAATTCATCTGACTACAACTGGACCGAAACACTAATGAAAGGACTTGTGAGTACCGGAGGAAGAAGCAGCATGTGGGGTATGGATATTCATTATTATACCCGTCCACCGAGAGGAAGAATGGGACAGATGCCACCGGCTCAGGGCCAGCGTCCTGCCGCACCTGCTCAGCCACAGACTCCTGCAGTGAGCCAGGGCTCAGCCACTAACTTCACCGAAGAGACATATTTTGCCACAATGGTGAATGCCCTTCGCATGGAAGAGATAGTAGCGGGACATGATGAGGTTATGACAAAATATGATCCTGAGAAAAGGGTAGCCCTGATAGTTGGCGAGTGGGGAATATGGACCGATCCCGAGCCTGGAACAAACCCAAGGTTCCTTTATCAGCAGAACAGTCTGAGAGATGCTCTTATAGCAGGAACACAGCTTAATATATTCAACAACCATTGCGACAGGGTTAAGATGGCTCAGCTGGCTCAGACAATCAACGTACTTCAGGCGGTGATTCTTACTGAAGGTACAGAAATCTTACTTACACCGACCTATCATGTGTTTGATCTGTATAAGGTTCATCATGATGCAACAATGCTTCCTGTAAAGTTTTTCAGTCCCGACTACATCCTTGGAGAACAGAAACTTCCCGCCCTTAATGTATCGGCTTCACAGGATTCAACAGGGGTGGTCCATATCACGCTGGTAAACATAGATCCTAACAAAGCGCTGACAATATCCACAACACTCAATCAGATTAACTGGACATCGGTAAGTGGAGAAATACTTACTTCTGATAAGATAACTGACATTAATACATTTGAAAAATCGGACAAGGTTGTTATTAAGAAATTCAACGGAGCCAAAAAGCAGGGTGATCTCCTTAATGTGGAACTCCCTTCAAAGTCGGTTGTAATGCTTACAATAAAATAACTTTATTGCAGCTGTAATTTTTCCCCTCTCATGGGTAAAAATGCATCAGTCTGAGCATTATCAGTTATCTTTGGCGTCGTTTTAACATTACTGCAGACGTATATGGAAGTATTTCAGTCGGTTGTTGAGTGGTACATGGCCAACCTTAATTATTTTACGGTTGCCTTCCTGATGGTTATTGAGAGTTCATTCATCCCCTTTCCCTCCGAAGTGGTCATCCCCTTTGCAGCATATAAAGCTGCCCAGGGAGATATGAATGTATTCGGGGTGATACTTGCCGGAACCATTGGTGCACTTCTCGGTGCACTTATAAACTACTATCTGGCAAAATACCTGGGAAGGCCTCTTGTCCATAAGCTGGCTGATTCAACAGCAGGCAGGATGCTGCTGCTTTCAAAGGAAAAGGTAATCCATGCCGAGGAGTATTTCGTCCGTAACGGGAAGATATCAACCTTTGTCGGCCGGCTTGTGCCGGCTGTCAGGCAGCTTATCTCTATTCCGGCGGGACTTTCGGGTATGAATATACGTGACTTCATTCTTTATACCCTTGCAGGCGCGACGATATGGAACATAATCCTTGCCGTCATAGGTTTCTACCTTTATGAGATAAGGGACAGGATATTCCCTTACATTGAAATCATATTATGGAGTCTTGGAGGTCTGTTGGTGGTCTATCTGGCATATAAAGCCTGGAAATCATCAGGAAAAAACAGAAAAAAAGGTACGGAAGACCAGACCGGATAAGACAACAGAGCAAAGTAGATGAATTAAACGGCCCGGGACAGGAAAGCTGAAAGCACAGAATCCTAAACCGGGTCGTTTTTATGTTTCTGGTTAAGGGCTGAGACAATATAGAAAATGGTGGCTCCGGAGAGGATCACCATAGAGACCGGAAGAAATACTTTTCCCATACCTTCTGCCTTTCCCAGGGCTGTAAGTATTGTTCTGTGTACCATGAAAGCAAACATGGCTACTACAATACATTTGATGGTCCTCATCAGCCTGGTGGCCGTGCGGTATTGCGCTCCCGCATTTTCAGGTGTTATCTGCACAGGATAGTTGTATATACGCGGGAAAAAACCGGCAAGAGTAAGAAGGATCCATGTTATCAGTCCCGTTACCGGCAGGGTCCATATTGATTTTGCAGGACTGAAGGCATCTGGTTCTCCGGCAGCGTTGAAATGCGTAGGTATCTCATCAGGAAGGTCGGAAAAGCTTAACACAGGAAGGATAAACATGACAACAAGACATATAAGGGCAAGTGCTTCAATGATCCAGTCGATGGCTTCAGGTCTGACCCTTATGTGTGGACGTGATGGGTTGTTAAGATAAAACACGGAATAAAACATTTTGTTTGAAATGCAATTTACCTGATTTTTTCATATCAGAACCTGGCTATAAACTCCAGGGTCAGTTTATCTGTATGTATCGGCAGTTTCTGTTTAAAGTAGTTTTCGTAATTTATTCTTATCTCTGAATGGAACTGCCGGGGTTCAAAGCCAAAATTAAGTCCCAGGGTAATACGGCTGGCATCACTTTCACCGGAGAAAACAGAATTTCCCATCATATCCCACCGTGCAGTGGGGCTTATCATTTTAACCATCCTGTTTTCAATTCTGAAGTTGTACCACGAATGTATGTAAAGTCCGTCATCGTGGATCCTTGTTGAAAGGGTGTCGGTCCAGCCACGGGTAATGTATTCGGATTCTATAAAGAAATTGCCGCTGGCGTATCTCACTTCTCCTCCGAAGATTGAAAACCTGTCTCTTAATTCATCCTCTCCCAGGTATATGTTACCTGCCAGTCTGAAGCCGTCATCCTTACCCGCAGTTATCCTGCCGGCAAGTCCGGGCTTAGATATCCAGTCCGGATTATTGTTGCCTGTTCCGTTTACTCCGCCTACCTGAATATTCAAAGGAATATCACCTTCAGTTTTGTATTCGGCGAAGATTCCTATGTCGCGCATCCCGTCGTTGATGTATTTTGCAAGGAAGGAACGGTTGGCGAAGATATTATCGGCGGGGCTCCTGAGGTAGTCGGTACTGAAAGGTATCTTCTTCTGACCAAGATATATAATTAAGTTCTCTATTGGGTAAAAGGATACCCATGCATCGAGCATTTTAAGATCGCCCTCGTCGGAAAGATCGAGTTCGAACCTGTATCCCATGTGATCGTTTATCTTTCCCCTGACACCGAACCGTGCATTCCTTACTTCGAATCTCATAAGTGAATGATCCAGGTCGTACTCGACTTTGGTCTTAAGAATTGCATCAAGGTCGGGGATGAAGGCCTGTTTGTTTTCCTTGTCTTCCTCCTGAGCTTTGAGGCCTGGGTTCAGAATCGATGAAATAAAAAAGACCAGGATCATAAATATGCCTGGTTTCCGTGAATCTTTGAAGTTTACCTGCATGTCTGAAAAATACTTTTTAAATGGACTATTGTCAGTTATTAATCTTCGAGGTGACCGAATTTGCCACTGTAGTAATCTTCGTAGGCCTGTTTAATCTCTTCATGGGTATTCATTACAAAAGGTCCGTATGAGGCAATGGGTTCGTCAATGGGTTCGCCGCTAAGGACCAGAACTACTGAATCACTTTCGGCTGTTATTTTAATATCTTCACCGTCGTTGGCGAAAAGGATGAAGTTGTTTTCAGGGACTCTTACAGTACCTGTATTAACAGCACCTTCAACAACCAGCATTCCGGTGCTGAAGTGTCTGTTGAAGCTGAAGCCGGCTGATGTACCGGCCTTCAGGCGGGCATTAAACATGTTCACCGGGGTAAAGGTAAAGGCCGGTCCCTGCAAACCTTTGTAATCGCCGGCAATGATCTCAATGAAGCTCTGTTTGTCGTCGAGCATATATCTTTTCATATCGCTGTTGACTATAGCCTGGTATTTTGGACTGGTCATCTTATGCATTGCGGGCAGGTTGACCCATAGCTGTACCATCTGAAACAAACCTCCTTTTCTGCTGAAATCCTGCTCGTGGTATTCCTTGTGGAGGATTCCTGAACCTGCAGTCATCCACTGCACATCGCCTTCTCCTATTACCCCGCCGTTTCCGGCGCTGTCGTGATGAGCAATTTTTCCATGGTAGGCAATAGTAACTGTTTCGAATCCGCGGTGGGGATGAACGCCCACTCCTCTCTGCCGTTCAGAAGGATCAAGGTTCCATTTCGAATTATAGTCCATAAGGAACCACGGGCTCATACCTCTTTCCCCAATACTTTCCAGAGACGGGAAGAAATTATGTACCCTGAAGCCATCGCCCACCATATGGAAGGGAGGCGGAGCAAATACAGCCTTGACAGATTTGTTGCCGGTCTTCATTATATAATATATTTACTTCTATAACAACCCTTTCCTGTAAGAGGTTCACAGGAAGTGATTTTTTCTGAAACCTGACATATCCCCTTGCTTATCTCTTCTTCAGGCTGAGGATATTCACCTGAAAGGGCAGGAGGGGTTTATCTGCAGGTTGTTCAGTTTAGGGTGGCAGGGTGCCTGTTTCTTATTCAACTATCTCAGCATCATCGAATTTATTCGACCGGTATTTTACTTTTGTATGACTTACCCTATGAACACCTTTCCCTCCAAAAAAGCCCCAGCCTCCGCTTCCAATAAGAAAGCCCAGAGCATATAAACCTCCGTTGTTGTTCTGGGCATACATAGTAATATTATCACTGAACAGCATTCCTATGAAGTCGAAGGGGGCGATGAATCCGTGCCAGAGACCACCGAAAAATCCGTATGTATGTCCGGTAAGACACTGGTCCACGACCTCATTTCTTGCACAGGAGGCAAAAAGCAGAACAGCTCCTGCAATGAGGATTAGCTGTAGCGATCTTTCTGAAAATAGTTTTTTCATTATTAAGGTATTACAGGTTATTAAGTAAATCAGATTAATGTGAGTTCAACAGGTTTCCCTGAGAACTTTCTTTCATGGTTAAGCAGCCACTCTTTCACTTTCAGTCCACCGGCATAACCGGTAAGCTCACCGTTGGATCCGATAACCCTGTGGCAGGGGATTACTATGGCAATCCTGTTTTTTGCGTCAGCCCCTGCTACGGCGCGGGCCGAGCCGGGCATAGCAAGCATCTGAGCCAGCCCCTTGTATGAGATGGTCTCCCCAAAGGGTATCTGCTGAAGGGCCTTCCATACTTCTACCTGAAACTGAGTGCCTCTGATAACAAGAGGAACTGTAAACTCCCTGCGTTTCCCCCTGAAATATTCGGTGAGTTGTTTTCTGAGAAGTCTGAGGTTACGGTTAGTGCCCTCCCTTACTTTTTCATCCTCCGGCAGTCCGGCCAATATTCTGTACCCTTCAGTTGAGAGATCCCCTTCATGGAATTCGAGAAGGCAAACCCCTTCGCCTGAAGCAGCTGCTATCATTTCTCCCACTGGGGTGCTTATTTTAAGCGCTTTAACCATAGTTACGGAGACTTTTCTGAAAGGGCCTAAGTCGGGATCCTTCCTGATTTTGACTTTATGAATTTTCTGTTTCTGAACCTCAGAGCTGACCACTCATCATCAACTGAAACCATCCTTATGCCGTAGAATCCAGCTTCCTGAAGTACTTCCCATCCATTGTCACGCTCAAGGTCGGGTCTGAATTTAAGGGAGCTCTTTTTCCGGTAACAGAACCAGAGGATCCCATCGGCTGTCAGATTATGAAGTGCAACCGGAGCCGTTTGTTTAACCTCAGTCCTGTTTTTTACAAAAATAATCATGAATTCATAGGGACAGCGCTGGTCGATTTCAGTGTCTATAATGACACCTTCAAGTGCTTCATGCAGGTCTTTCAGAAAGAGCTCAGCTGAATTAAGCACTGCAATCCTTTTTTGTCCTTTATAATTAAGCTTTCTCAGAAGTTCTTTCATAACAGGAATTCAAATGCTGTTGCTAATTTATAAAAAATATGGTGATGCTGAAAAATTGTTTTACCTTTGTAATATCTGTTAATGGGGTGCCTTAATAACTACGGGCTGAGATCATACCCTTATACCTGATCCGGATAATGCCGGCGGAGGGAACAAGAGTTAGCGTCATACAAGCCATCCTAAGTGCCTCATTTCAGAATTAAATTAATAATTTTTTGAGATGAGAAGAAGCATTTGTTTTTTATTGTTGTTTATGACTGTCAGTCTGTTTCCTCTTACGGCCCTGGAAGATAAGGGGCTGGCAGTCAGGGGAAAGGTTACTGACAGGGAGGGAGAGCCCATGGTGGGTGCAGGGATAAGCGTCAGGGGTACTTTCATGGGGGTTCTTTCAGGTTCCGACGGCCATTTTGTTATTGAAAATATGAAAGAAGGCAGTTATCTGCTTGATGTCTCCTTTATAGGTTACAGGCAGGTAACTTTTGAGGTTAAGCTTCCTGGAGAGGGTTTTGTAGATATAGTCATGGACAGGGATCAGATAATACCCGGGGAAGTTATAGTAAGTGCAACCCGTGCTGAAGGGAAAGTGCCGGTTACCTACAGTAACCTCAGCAGTGATGTGATAAGCCGGATGAATGCCGGTCCCGACCTTCCCTATCTGCTCTCTCTTACACCGTCGCTGGTTGAGACTTCAGAATCGGGTAACGGTATAGGATATACAAGTATGAGGATCAGGGGAACGGATGCCAGCAGGATCAATGTCACCATTGACGGGATACCCCTCAACGACCCTGAGTCGCAACAGGTCTTCTGGGTCGATCTGCCCGATCTTGCTTCATCAGTCGACAACATCCAGGTACAGAGGGGAGCAGGTACCTCATCAAACGGATCGGGAGCCTTCGGGGCTTCGGTTAACATCCAGACCAGAGGTATTGAACAGGAACCCTTTGCTGAGATAAGCTCTACGGCCGGCTCCTATTCAACCTTTAAAAACACCATATCAGCAGGCACAGGCCTGCTTAAGGATAAGTTTGCTTTCCAGATGCGTTTTTCAGATCTCCACAGCGACGGATATATCGACCGCACCGGCTCGGATCACAGGTCTGCATTTATGAGCGGTATCTACCGTTCAGCAAGGTCGGTGATAAAGGCCAACATAATGCTTGGCGAGGAACATACCGGAATAGGCTGGTGGGGTGTTCCCGCTGAGGTGCTGGGCCAGGACCGGAGATATAACCCGGCCGGCGAATATACTGACATTAACGGTATTACCCGCCATTACGACAACGAAAGCGATAACTATGTCCAGTCACATTACCAGCTCTTCTACACCTTGCAGCCGGCGAAAAATCTTATCGTGAACAGCGCTTTCCACTACACCAGGGGGAAAGGTTACTATGAGGAATATAAGGAAGACAGAAGTTTTGAAGAATACGGCCTTCCTGTCATTGATCACGACGGTGCTGCAATAGCAGAGAGTGATCTTATAAGAAGGAAGTGGATGGATAACGATTTTTACGGACTTGTATGGTCGGTACGTTCAACCGGTACACGGCTGCAGCTTACAGTAGGAGGTGGACTGAACCTGTTCGACGGCGACCATTACGGCACCATAATCTGGATGCAGTATCCGGGTAGCATCTCCAAAGATCACCAGTGGTATCTCAACAACGGAACAAAGGGAGAAGTAAATATATATTCAAAGGCCAGCTATTCAGTCACCGACAGGCTGTCGCTTTACGGGGACCTTCAGTACAGGTATATTGATTATGACATGTCGGGGTTGGATGATGATCTGAAAGACCTGACCGGAAGGCACCGATTCGGATTTATAAACCCAAAGGCAGGCGTTTTCTATAATATTACTTCGGGTCAGGATGCCTATTTCTCAGTCTCGGTTGCCAACAGGGAGCCAACCCGCACCGACTTCAAGGAAGCTGCCGGTGATCCGGAGGCAACTCCCGAATCTGAAACGCTTTACGACTTCGAAGCAGGTTATAGTCTCAAAGGCTCCAGTGCACTTCTTTCAGCCAACCTATTTGCCATGTTATATGACAACCAGCTGGTTCCTACAGGTGAACTGAGCAATGTCGGTTATCCCATTCAGACCAATGTCAGAAAGAGCTACAGGACAGGCATTGAGCTTATAGCAGGCCTTCTCTTTTCTGAAAAGGCAGGCTGGGATGCCAACCTTACACTCAGCAGGAACAGGATACCCGGGTTTACAGAGTATTATACCGATTATAATACCACCGACTGGTCAGAATCATACCGGAACAGGGATCTGGGGACCGTCGATATTGCCTATTCACCATCTGTAATTGCCGGCAGTGACCTGTGGTTTAAGATGTGGGATGTTGTTTCGCTGCACCTGATAAGCAAATATGTTGGTAAACAGTACTTTGATAATACCATGAACAGCGAAAGGAAGCTCGACCCGTATTTTCTTAATAACATAAGGATAGATGTGAGTAAGCTGACCGGGAAGATAAGGGATTCAGAACTCCAGATATTTGTAAACAATATCTTTAACACAAAGTATGAAAGCAATGCCTACGGAGGCAACTGGTTTGAAGACGGTGTTGAAAAGACCTGGGCCTACTATTTTCCCCAGGCAGGAACAAATTTCATGGTAAGGCTTAACCTGAGGTTCTGACATCTGAAATACGGATAATGCTAAACTGGATATCACAGAACTGGCTCGAGATCTTCGGCGCACTGGCCGGAGTTGTTTATGTCTTCCTGGAGATAAGGCAGAACCTATGGCTTTGGCCGGTAGGCATTGTAACTTCAGCCGTATATATCGTTGTGTTTTTATCAGGAAGGCTTTATGCTGACATGACTTTGCAGGGATATTATCTTGTTATAAGTTTTGCAGGCCTCTACTGGTGGGTCAGGGGTAAGGGAAAGGATTCTGCTGCAGGAGAAGGAGAAGGCCATGCCGGATCGGGGACAAAAGGTCAGGGAGAAGGCAGTGAGCCACTCGAGGTGACCAGACTTCGGATTAAAACAGGCTTGATACTGGCCGGTGTCCTGACTGGGTTGTTTGTGTTAATATGGATGGTTCTTGATACCATGACAGATTCACCGGTACCGGTCTGGGACTCTTTTATTACATCAGTTTCGGTTGTGGCAACATGGATGCTAGCCCGTAAGATTTATGAGCACTGGTATCTGTGGATCATTGTAAATGCGGTGGCGGTTGCCCTGTTTGTGTCGCGGGGTCTGTATCCGACCGCTGGTCTGTATATGGTTTACTTTATTATGTCTTTCGTGGGTCTAAAAACCTGGTCGGGGTCACTGAAGAAGGACTGATTAAGGCACTGATGGACCTCCACGAAAGGAAATAGTACATTACAGATATGAAAAATATTCAAATGACTAATTTTGTGCCGATGCAAAATATGACTGTTATACTTGCTGACGGGGATTTCCCGGTGCACCCGGTACCTCTTGGATATCTTAAAACTGCAGAGAGGATTATCTGCTGCGACGGAAGTGCTTCAAAGCTTATTGATTCAGGGATGCTTCCCACGGCTATTGTTGGTGATCTTGATTCGCTGGAGCCAATTATAAGGGAAAAGTATAGCGACCGTCTGTTCAAAGACAACGATCAGGAAACAAACGACCTTACCAAGGCTGTCAGGTGGTGCCTTAACAGGGAATTTAAAAATCTTGTGATTCTGGGTGCCACAGGCAAGAGAGAAGACCATACTCTTGGAAATATCTCCCTTCTGGTTGAGTATGCCGCTGAGGCAGATGTTGTTATGGTAACTGATACAGGCGTCTTCAGGCCGGTTCCTGAAAGTTCATCCTTCGATAGCTTCAGAGGTCAGCAGGTGTCTGTTTTTTCTATCAATCCTGATATTGAGATCACTTCGCGGGGTTTGAAATATCCCCTTGCAGGAAGGAAACTCACCAACTGGTGGATGGCTACACTTAACGAGGCATTGGGTAACAGTTTCTCTCTTGAGTTTGAGGGAACTACGCTTATAGTTTACCAGGCTTTCCCGCCAGGACTCTGAAAATAATCTTTATCTGTCAGCTTCTTTTACCATGGCCATCAGCTGAGCCCTGCTTCTTACGTTGGTTTTGATATAGATCCGATGAGTGTGATCTTTAACTGTCTGCTCGGTAATAAACAGCTTTGCTGCTATTTCCTTGTTGCTTAATCCGTTACATATTTCCTTTATTATTTCACATTCTCTGGGACTGATCTCATGTCGTGAACAGAAACCGTCAAAGGCATTTACGGAAGAGGCAGGACCGGGGGAGCCTGCGATTCTCATCTGCAGGTAGAAATAAACAGGAAGGAAGGTATGACCTGCGAAGAATGCGATAATGAAGAAGAGGTAAATCACTTTGCCATTGGGCTGAAAGAACAGTAGAACAGCCTGCAGGGCCATGAATGAGAACAGCATGGGAGCTGTAATGTTTTTCTTTATACCGGGTGCGCTAAGCTTTCCTCTAACAGGAAGGTGGATAAGGTAGGAGGCGAGGAAGCCATATACAAGGTTGGCAATAAGAAAATAATCCCTTACAAGCACAGATGGTTTTAGTTCTGCCTGACGGGCAAGAAGAATGCCTGCTACAGCAACAACAATGAAGTTGACCGGAAGAAAAATATATATCATAAGGTTCCGGTATTTTCTTCCCGACAGAGCGGTGGCAAATCTAATAAGCATGAACCAGGCAAATATGAGGAAGGGAAGTCCCAGTATCATGGCTGTCTCTGATATCTTTAATATAACATCTTCACTGAGGGATTCCCTGAAAAGCTCCCTGACAAGAATCTGTCCCCAGATCCCGTAGAATCCGAAAGCATAAATGAAAACTTCAAAGTAGAGGAGGGTGGAAACAAGGTCCTGACTGTATTTTTCCTTCAACCGTGAAGTAAGTATGATACCGAAGGTGGTAAAGGCTATCGAAAGTATGAATACAAGGTATGTAGCGGCATAAATCATACGTAAAGGTATAAAATTATATTTCACAGTCCATTACAGACCATACACTACTTTGGTAGTGTTTTTGCAACTTCGGTAGTGTTGTCTGAAATCACTACTATAGTATTAAATACAGGTTGTTTTCATGATTTAAATTTGTCACTGAAAACTTTAACCAACATTTAATTATTAAGACAATGGAAACTCAAAACGTGAATATTCCCAGGCCGTCATTCGGCAACAGCTTCGGCAGGGGCTGGCAGGTGATGACTGACAACTTCCTGAGATTGCTGCTTGTTGTATTTGTACTTGCAATTCTTACGGCACCAATGAAATGCAATTATAATATGGATGGACAACACATCCCTCTCAAAAATCTGAGTGATATGCCATGGGAGGACCTGACCGGAAGCTGGGGCGCCATCTTCGGAGTGGCCTCTCTTGGTGCTTTAGCCATCTTCCTGGGGCTTCTGGTGTTGCTTTATTCTTTCCTTGCTGCTCCGGTTATCGATTATGGTGCCAGGCTGATTTTTGTCAGGGCAGTCAGGAACATTAAGCCCGATTTTGAACTTCTTATTAAAGGATTCTGGGAGAACTATCTCCATATAATACTGGCCAACCTCCTTGTATTTTCGCTTGTTATAATAGGATTATTTGCTCTTATTATTCCCGGAATAGTAATAGGCTGCAGACTGGCTTTCACTTCCTACCTTGTTATGGATAAAAAGCTTGATCCTATAGAAGCTGTTGAAAAGAGCTGGAAGCTGACCAGGGGGCATGGCTGGAGGATCTTTCTCATGGGTATAGCTTCCTTTTTTATATTTATTTTTGGTCTCATTCTTATGTTTATCGGAGTGTTTCCTGCAGTGATCTGGATAAAAAGTTCATTTGCTGCTCTTTACGAATCAGTGCTTAATGAAAAAGAACCTGTTCAGGCAGTTGCAGAAACACAGCAATAGAATAAAAATCATTGAAATAGAAAAAGAGAAGTCGCCGACTTCTTTTTTTTTATCATAATATCAGGTTAGATATAATTGTCTTAACTTTATAGTCTGTTCCGGCTAAGCGGAATTATTCTGAAACCAACTATCTAATTACTATGAACATGAAAACAAAAGCTCTTATCTTTTTTTTAGTTACCGGATTAATGATCCCCTCTGTTTCAATGGCCCAGCTGGGAGGCGCTCTCAGAAACAGGCTCAATAATGCAATAAACAAGGGTATAGAAAACAAGATCGATTCGACTGTTGAAAAACAGGCTGCAGAAAAACAGGCTGCAGAAAAACAGGCTTCAGAACCAGCTTCTGAGGAAGAACAGGCTGCAGGTAATCAGGAGAGGAGGGGAATAAACATCGGTGGACTTCTTGGTGGCAAGGTAACGCTTAAATATGATGAGTCTTATTCTTTCAGCAACAGGATATTTATGCAGGCTGAGATATATGATAAGAAGGAAGTCGCCAGGATGGACTATTATCTGTACTACAGGGAAGATGCTCCTTATTTTGGCATAGAGGCAAAAATGCTTGTCGAGGATGAAGGTCAGGAACAGGAGATCCTTACATCCACAGTGTTTGATGGGGTGAACAAATGTATTCTTATAATGACTGATATGGGTGCCATGAAGATGGGAATCATCACAGCCGTTCCTGAGGAGGACCAGGCAGGTACCACGGCTGCCGACAATCCCGATATGGGCACTTTCACAAAGACTGGCAACAAAAAGGTCATTGCAGGCTATTCATGCGACGAATACCAGTATAAAGACACTGAGACGGGAGATAACGGCAAGGTGTGGGTAACAGGTGACCTGCGGCTCCAGGCTGACAGAAGGACCTGGGCCAAGGCAGGTATGCCTGCCTACTACGGTCACTCTGCACTCGACAACGGTGTCGTTATGGCAACCGAATCATACAACAGCAAGGGAGAGCTTGAGATGAAGTCGGAAACAAAGGAGGTAAGTAAAGGGATAAAGCACTCCATCTCAACAGCAGGGTTTTCGCTCAGGCAGATGGATTTCAACCAGGCAGGGGGAAGTAACAGAAAATAGGCAGAAATAAGAGGAAATACGCAGGAGAATGCAGGAATACCCGGGAGTGCCTGGCAGTGAGAATAAGTACCTGTACAA
>JAVEZD010000010.1:0-3036 GCA_034003165.1 Bacteroidales bacterium
AGCGCCAAGCGGGAATGGAGGTTGGGTTACAGTGGCAGGGACGACAGTTTCGCAGCCATTCTGATCTCTGACAGTGATTATATATGATCCCCTGGCAAGACCCGGGAATACATTTGAGGCACCGAATGGACCTCCGTCGATACTGTAAACATATGGAAGAAGACCGCCGGATGCAGACACAGTCACGCTTCCGTCAGATCCGCCAAAACAACTTACATCTTTAATATCAGTTACGGTGGCCGTCATTACCACTGGCTGGGTTATTATGAAAGTCACCTCAGCCGTACACGACAGGGCATCTTTCACAGTGACAATATGGTTACCTGCTGATAAACCTGAAAAAGCACCTGATGACTGGAAAGGTCCGGCGTCGAGCGAATACTCATATGGAGGCAGACCTGTACCCGTCACGGCGGCAACGGTAACTGCACCTGACAGTTCACCGTTACAGGTTATGTTTGTAATATCTGAGATGGTTCCGGCGATGTTAAAGATCTGGATGTCGGCTGCCACGCTACCCAGGCATCCGGTTTCGTTTGTGACAGTCACTTCTACTCTTCCCTGTGGAATGCTGTTCCACAGAACCGTCACATAGTTATCTGCTGATGTACCCCCTGCAGTAATCCTTCCTCCTGTTATATCCCATGAATGCAAGGGATATGAAGCTGTGAGGGTATAGGTGGACAGACCGGTTCCGCAGGCCTGTACTGACAGTCCTGTAAATGCGGGTACCGGCACGGGATTGAGAGTAACCGTTTCCACAACGGTCGACTGGCATGTGCCTATATAGTCATCTTTCTGAATTGTTGCAGTAACGACACCCTGGGAAGCAGCCATATCCCATAGAACGGAAATTCTGCTTGTATCCCTGTCGGCATTTAGTATAGTACCGTTGGTGACTGTCCAGTCATATGTAGCAGCGCTGTGATATTCAACTGCGTAGGAGGCCACTTCTCCATTGCACGATTCGGAGTAGTCGTACGTAATATTATTGAAATTTGTTCCTGTCTTCTGAATGGTCAACCCTGATGTATCCCTGCATCCGTTTCCGTCGGTTATTACAAGCATTATATCATAGGTGCCATCAGGGATGGTTGCATTGTTAAAGAAGGGCATCGGAGAAGTGCTTGTATTGCTTGGGATCAGTGCAGGCGGATCCTGTATAATTATGAGGAAGGGATAGATTGAAGGATTCACTCCTTTCCAGAAATATGAATAAGTACCGTCGCCCCCTTCAATCTCAGCCGAGAAAAGTGCAAAGGGTGTTGTAAGGTAACAACTGTTGAGTTCAGCGCTAAGGATCTGAAGACTTGAGATAACAGTTACAGTAACGGTTCCGGTAGCTGAATTTCCCCGTGCATCGGTTGCTGTGAGAGTAACTGTGTGATCGCCTACGTCGGAACAGTTAAATGTATCAGGAGACACAACCAGAGTAGCCGGACTGCAGTTGTCGTATGTACCGTTGTCAATGTCTGATGGAAGAAGGGTTCCGGTACCATCGGGACCGAGGACCAGGGTAAAAGGCTTCAGGTTGATCACGGGAGGCATCAGATCCATCACTGTAACAGTAGCTGTGCATGACGAGCTGTTGCCTGAGGCATCCGTGGCAGTAATTGTCACGGGCACCGGGGCTCCTATGTCGGAACATGTGAAAGATGAACGGCTCAGGGTGAAGTTAAGTGTGGCGCTGCAGTTATCTGAGGCTGAGTTGATAACGTCGGCCGGGGTTATCCGGGCTGTGCCGGCATTGTCAAGGTCGACAGTTATGTTTTTGCATGTGACGGCAGGACTTATCCTGTCGATGACAGTGACTGTGGCTGTACAGGTTGATGACAATCCGGTATTGTCAACCACAGTAAGGGTAACTGAGTTCTGGCCAAGGCTGGCGCATGTGAATGATTCCGGACTGGCTGTAAATGATACAATCTGACCGTCGGGATCATATGATCCCCCGTCAATATCTGCTCCTGTGATTGAAGCACTTCCTGATGCATTGAGCTGAACAACAATATTTCTGCACAGGGCCACAGGGGGGATGCCCTGAAGACCTGCCATTTTGTTGCCGGCAGAAAGAGGCATGACAGACAAGCCTGTCAGGGATAGCATAATGACAAAATTACGAAGGCAGTTATTCACAGGAATGCCTTTCCCTGGTTTTTCCCGGATTACAGGAACAACAATTATTGACCTGCTTCTCTGACATCTATTTAAAACACTGAATATCAGATCAATAAACCAATTAGTATGTTTCATAAAGGTCAGGTTCGGTTTTATAAAGATTCTACTGCAACAAAAAACTCACCACACATTAAACAAAATCAATGATCGGGCTCAAGGGCAAATAATATAAAATTCTCATATTTATATTAATATAGCGAATGTATGAAATTTTTAAAAACGTATAAAACTTCATTTTACAAGTGTTTTCAACATAATTTATTGTTATCAACACCCCCGGGGACTGTCTCGTTACATAATCTTCAGTATTATCCGGTGGTGAAAGGGGTTAAGCGGGCAGGATAAAAAGGAAAAAATATGTATAAATAAAAGACCTGTATTTTTTTTGCAGAAATGAAAATGTAATCTATATTTGCACACGCTTTAAGAACAATAAGCTCAAAGGGGGTTTAGCTCAGCTGGTTCAGAGCATCTGCCTTACAAGCAGAGGGTCGGCGGTTCGAACCCGTCAACCCCCACAAATCCAGAGAAGAATCACTCCCGGATTTATGTCCGCTGATGTTTTTCGTTTATATTATTTACTCCGATAAACTTGACAGGTTTTATGTCGGATTTTCCGCTAATCCTGAACTGAGACTTATTAAACATAATCGTGACTCTAAAGGATTTACAGCTAAAGGAAGACCATGGATATTGGTCTATTCGCAACCTTTTTCCCAAAAAAATGAGGCTCTCAAAAGAGAAAAACAAATTAAAAGCTGGAAAAGCAGAAAAAAAATAATCCAATTAATTCAGGCTGGTTCAGAGCATCCCGACTGAAGTCGGGAGGGTCGGCGGTTCGAACCCGTCAACCCCCAC
>JAVEZD010000010.1:3459-9562 GCA_034003165.1 Bacteroidales bacterium
CCAGAATCATGTCTATTCACAGTCGGCTCTTTCTCAGCTGGAGCAGGCAGCAGGACGCTCAATATCAAGTGTAAATGTACCCATGCCCTCCTCCCCTTCCGCTGTCGGAGGGGTACTCGGAGCTGCAGCCAAGTCAGGTGCCGTTCTTCCTTCCACAAGCATCTCCAATGCCGTTGCCGGAATGGTAATCCAGGGACTGCTTAACAACCTTTTCAGTCCCACACCATCAAAAACACCAGAAGAAATTGAAGCTGAGCGCATTGAACAAGAGAGGCTGGCTATGGAGGCCGAAAAGTTCCGCCTGGAAGAACTGGCCCGTCAGCAGGCTCTCCATGATAAACTTATTAATGGTTCAAAGTCAATCTCTGACTCAGAATCACTTGATTTCAAATCTCTCGACGGAGAGATGGAGAACTTAAGGAAAGGGGCGGCCGACCAGTTTGAGCCGGATGGTACCGGTGGTTCATCATATCCGACAACCATGGGAACACAGTTCTTCGGGATGCCGCTTTCTGATCCCGAAGTCACAATCCTCCTCGAACCTGAAAACGCTCCCGTACGGGTTGATCTCGAAAATGCAGTCGACCTGACGGACGAATATATGGACAAGGAAAAGGCCGTTGTTGAGATTATCGGCGGAGCCGTTACCGAAGCCAAAGGTGAACCCATAGTTGCAAAACCCGACTGCAGGGCACTGAGTGAAAAGCTTGAAAGATATACAAACGATATGGTAAGGTTCAGGAGCTGGAACAATACCACCCTCACCGAACTTAAGAAATGGGAGGACCAGAATGACGAGGCATTATGGAACGCAGTAACCGATGGCGCCGGTGCCGCCTATGGGGTTTTTCTTGATTATCTTGAGGAGACCAGGGCAAGTGCTTCAGTTATAAAAGACGTGTTCGAAGCAA
Source organism: Bacteroidales bacterium (assembly GCA_034003165.1). Classification (GTDB taxonomy): domain Bacteria; phylum Bacteroidota; class Bacteroidia; order Bacteroidales; family VadinHA17; genus LD21. The sequence continues at coordinate 4,371 of JAVEZD010000010.1, forward strand.
ATCAGGCTTCCTATATTCAAAAGGGACTTATAACTCCGGAACAGGCCTTAAGGTACAAAAGCGTCCTGGAGCAAAGGATCACAACGGCCAGCCTGGCTAAACAAGTCAAGGAAGGCCTCGAAATAAGGGACTATGTTACAACGGCAAGAAACCTCATACATGGCACCACTGAAAAGCTGTCCTCAACAGATGGAGAATGCAACCAGATAATAAGTCTTCTGAAGAATGAAGGTCTGCTCAGCGAATCGCCATGGGTGGATGCCGGTCAGTTCCTTTCAGGAAAAGTCATTGAGAAATTCCTTAGCGACCCAACAAAATATATCAAACCGGGAACCTTCACCAAAGCAATAGGAAAGATACCCTATGTCACCATTGCCCAGCTTGCTGTCGACGAAGCATACAATGTCACCGACATGCTTACAAGCTATTCAAACATATGCACCTTTCGTGAAGCCGACGGCAGGGCAACAGAGGCTGTAAAGAAGATACAGTCAGATATGGATAACATTAAGGTCCAGCTTATGGACTGCCCCACCTCTTTCTGAGCTGTGTAAAGACAGTTAGACGACTAAAAGGTTCCACCCTGAAACCGGAAAAACACCGATGAGATCCGAGAATAAAGACAGAAATAGCTTATCTGAGAGATCAGACCCGGTACTCATTTTTCATGCTGTATGACCTAAACACCAAAAATACCTGACAATGAAAAAAATGATATTAAAAAAAACCTGTGTGCTTGCTTTTATGCTGTTGATGACTTCGATAGCCGCATTTTCACAGAATGCCTACAACAGGCTATGCCTCGATGCTATTGCTTTTGAGGAACAGGGGAAACTCGACGAGGCTACAGCGAAATACTCGGAAGCAATAAGGCTAAAACCTGACGATTGGACTGCATGGAGCTACAGGGCCAGGGTTAACCTCGCCAGGGGAAGATTCGATGATGCCATTGCCGATGCAACAAAAGCCATTGACCTTTCGCCCCAGACACTGTCACTTTATGCTGTAAGAGCCAGTTGTTATGAAGCAAAGGAGATGTACGACCAGGCAATTGCAGAATACGGCAAGGCGCTGGGGGAAAATCCTGACAAGAACAGGAATAACTATCTGACTTACTATCAGCGCGGCCGGGCTAACTTCCTTAACACAAGCTACAGGGAGGCCATTAGCGATTTCGATAAAGCTTTTTCCATGTCACCGAAATACTGGGACTCGGAACCCTATATTTATATCTACAGGGCTCAGGCAAACCTCGAACTCGGGAACTATATTGAGGCCTCAGCTGACCTTGACAGGTTTCTTGAACTTAATCCAGACGACATACAGGCCCTTCTCTTCCAGGGTTATGCAGGCCTGAAGACAAATAACAGGGATAAAATGACCACTTCGGCACAGAGGATACTAAGCCTTGATCCTTCAAAAGAGGTCCTGTTTGGTGGCAGTAACACATCTGGTCTCTTTGATATAGTAGCCAGGAGGGAAAAAGCAGAAAAGCTGGCAAAAGATGCTGCCGACATGATAACCGACAACTCTTCGGCCGTATCAAAAAGTCTTGCAAGCATGAGGCTCAACGACGCTTTTGCATTACTCGATACGGCCTGGCTGACACTCCCGGGGTTAACCAGGGATGATCAGACACTAAGAGGAAAAATAAGGGAGGACCTCTTCACTGTCTATCCCCTTCTTAAGGTAAAACCTGAGACATCAGAATTCGTAAGAAGATTTATGGTACAGGCTAACAGTGCCACCCAGGAAAAGAAATACGATGATGCCATAAAACTATGGGGGACATCTCTTAATATTTCCCCATGGATACCGCTGGCTTATTACAACAGGGCTTTGCTTTATGAGAGGAAGGGACAGCTAAGAAACAGCATAACAGATATGGAGGCATATCTTGCGCTGGTTCCGGATGCATCAGATGCAAGAAGCGCACGCGACAAGATTTATGAATGGGAAGGGAAAATAAAGGAAAGCGGGGTGGAAGTTAAAGAATATAATGCCGGAGCAATAAACAAGATGGAGTCGGGCAGTTATTCTCCGGGAAATTTTGTATTTGCTATGGCTATTGGAGGCTCATTCGGCGTACAGATTATGAAGAATCCTGATCTGTCTGACCTATGGACACAGAGTACCAATGGTTCTACACCCGAATATGACTACTCAGACAAAATGCCATTTCTTTATTCAGGCGACATTGAACTTGTTGTCAAACCAATAAAAAGAATAGGCATAGGGGCCTTAGGTAAGATCACGGGTGGAATTGGTGCAAGGACCAAGGTAGGGGGAGTCAAGTATATGATGGATATGACCACTATCCAGTACGGAGGACTTCTCCGTTACTATCTGCTTCTTAATAACGGAGCTGAAAAACCTGACGTTTATATACAATACGCGGGTGGGGTAAGCAAGCTTACCGGCTTCTATGGGATAGCTACTATGGATGGCATTATTTTCGACTACTCATATATGAAGAATTATGATGCTTCCGATCTCTTCCACAGTGCCGGAATAGGAATGGGAGGAAAAGTCGGAAAAAAAGGTTACCTGACACTTTCGCTCGATTACTTTACAAGCAAATTTGACAAGATAGACTGGGAAGTCTCCATAAACAAGGAAAATACGGCTGATGTAGGTTCAAAAGGCACACTGACACATTCTTCGACAGGTGAGAATATCACCGCTGCTTACAACGGGATACTTCTTAAATTCATCTTCGGCGTTTGCTTCTGATGAACATGAAGAATTAAATCCTTGACACTGGAGATAACGATCCGGTCAGCTGGGCTATAGTGATTCCCGTAAAAGGGAAGCAGGCTCACTGACCGGATCGCTGTTATTAATATTTAACGGAGCTATCATACCTGGCTAACACATTGTCTTTTATAGTTATTGCCGGTATGACCTGACAGATCAGTTTGGTATAAAAGAAAGAGCCGGTTCGCGGAATACACCGGAACCGACTCTCGAATCTTTGACGCCGCATGAACGGCATCAATTCTTAACCTGACGCTTTATTAATGAAACAGAGAATCCCAATAAGCTATCCGAAAAAATAAGTATACTGATATGTGAACCCGTTTTCCCTTAACCACCATCTCAGAGCCTTGGCTATCTTTCTCCTTCTTAGAAGAACAGTGCCAACTTCCTGTGCCGATATGCGATAAAATGTCCTCATGATAATCCTTTTTAATTCATACTCCAATCAACGTGCCATTTTTATCTGAAGTAAAATTAAAGATATTACCATCAGGAGTCAATCCTTGTCAATGCCGATAGTGGTGAATATTAATATTTTACACAACCGGTAATCAACAGAATCCATGTACTCAGATACAAATTACAATCGTTAATGTCAGTTGCGGGACCGTTTGTCAAAAAAGGAATCAAATTTATAGATGAGGTACACATCAGTGACTGTCTTCCCTTATTTAAACTTAAATATATATTTGATTATATGCATTTTACAACGATAATAATCTGCCTTCACGGCTAACAGTTAACAGAAAACGGTTTTGACAAACGGCAGGTATAGAGAGATAAAAAACGTGAGGAATAGTAAAACGGGGAGGGAAAAGTTGAAATACTGGCAGCACAAGTCTCAGTAATTAACGATATATATGCTTTCAGCCTTAATAATAATTATGCCAGGGAGGAAAAAAAAAGAGGCTGTTCAGAAAAGGAACAGCCTCAATGAGTCATTTTTTTGTCATGGTTATTTTGCCTTTTTGTACCACATAAACCATGCTAGTTTGTAATATCCGTCAGGAGTATTCTCTGTTCTCTGATCGGCTGTCGGCGGTACCGGAGCTATCAGATCATTTCCTGCCCTCCAGTCGGCCGGAGTCATAAGGTCAGTCTTAGCCGTTGCCTGTAGTGCCTGTACCGTTCTTATCAGTTCATCAGTATTTCTTCCTACGCTCATAGGATAGAATTGTATTGCCTGAATGACATTGTCCGGATCAACTACAAAGACTCCCCTGACACTTTTTGTTGTATTCGATTCGGGATGAATCATTCCGTACTTCTTTGAAATTGCAATTGAAGAATCGTCAACAAGCGGGAATTTGATCTTTGAAGGTATCCTGCCTTTGAATTCAACATCTTCCATGGCTTTTTTCCATGCGAAGTGGGTATCAAGAGCATCGGTCGACACAACAACCAGTTTTACATTAAGCTTATCAAACTCCTCCTGCAGGTTTGCCAGTTCGAGAATCTCGGACGAGCATACAGGTGTGAAATCCTGAGGATGACTGAAAAGGATCTTCCATTTCCTGCCATAGTCGAGGGGGAAGTTGATCAGTCCGCCAGTCGATTCGGCGGTAAACGATGGAGCTGTTTCTCCAATCAGGGGGATTCTGAAGTTTCTGTCTTCCTTCTCTTTTTCTTTTGCTTCCTGAGCCCAAACCTGGGTCAGGGAAAATACCAGGACCATTAATAAAGCGACTTTTTTCATTGCTTCTGATTTTTTATGGAGTGATTAATTTAGATCAAATAAACATAACAGGAATTAAAGAGTTCAATATCTTTTAATATTTAACATTTTTTATAAAATTATTCCAGTTACATTATGTGGAGGTTGGAGTAAGGGGACAAATGGAATGAGGGGATGCGGGAAATAAACTGAAACAGAAAGGAATAAGCATAAGCGTTGGAAAGAACTTATAAAATAACAGAAGCAGGTCAGACTTGTAAAGATAGTTTGAAAGTAGTTGAAAATCGTTATGAAATTGCTATCAGGATTGGGATGAAGAGGCGGTGGTCTGGGCTGGTGAGTAAGGAATAGTAAAGTGAAACACAGTGCCTTCGCCCTGGCGTGAGTTAAGCCATATCCGGCCACCCAGCAGTTCAACATAAGCCCTGCAGATTGAAAGACCCAGTCCTGTCCCCCCGAATTTCCTGGATACGGCATTATCGACCTGGTAGAATCTGTCGAAAATCCGCTCGTGATGTTCGGGGCTTATTCCTATTCCTGTATCCTTAACAAAGAACTCAAGGAAATTATTTTTCCGTACATAGCCGAAGTCGATGCTTCCATGTTTTGTAAACTTCCGGGCGTTACTTATAAGGTTCGAAAGAATCTGGATAAGTTTTGTGCTGTCTGTCATTATAACAGCGTCATCGTCGGAGAGTCCGGGTTTAAGTCCCAGTTTAACCTGATCCCCGTCCTCCTTATAGCCAAACTGTTCGCA
>JAVEZD010000010.1:9662-14904 GCA_034003165.1 Bacteroidales bacterium
TTTCCGTTTCCGTCGATAACCAGTATACCATCGGCCGTCGATTCAATAGTAGCGCTTATAAGGGCAAACGATTTTTCAAGCTCTGCCTCAGCTATTTTACGGGAGGTGATATCTTCGACCATGGCCAGAAAGAACTGCACTTCTTCGTTGTTGTCCCTCAGGATGCTTATAGTTGTTGATCCCCAGATTATAGAACGGTCTTTTCTTATATAGCGTTTTTCAGTATGGTAAATGGGTATTTCCTCAGCCACCAGCTTCATAAGTGATATCTCGTCATTTTTTATATATCCGGGATGGGTAAAATCCCTGAATGTATAAGAGCGGAGTTCTTCCTCTGAATATCCGGTCATCCTGCAGAGGGCAGTGTTTGCCCTGAGTATGGTAAGGTCCTTTGAAGTCATGGCAATTCCAAAAGGGCTTTCCTCAAAGATCTTCCTGAAGCGTTCTTCACTCTCACGGAGGGTCTCTTCTGAATTTTTCCTTTCAGTTATATCGCGGCATATGGACTGGTAGTACTTAACACCTTCAATTTCGACCTCCCTTGCGCTTATCTCAACGGGAAATACCGATCCATCATTTCTGAGAAGCATAGTCTCATAGGTAGCAAAGCCTTTCTCTCCTATCATTCGGGTTTCCCCAAGCATGCTTTCAACGTAACCCGGTGCCACAATCCTTGTAACTGATGCTCCGATAAGGTCATCTCTGGAGAGCTGACAGGCCTCTGTTGCCCTGTCATTGGCTTCGATAATATTAAGCTTTCTGTCGGTAAGATATATTATATCATTTGCATATTTCAGGATATAGTCAAAATGCTTGACAAGGGCCAGGTGATCGAGTTCTGCCTCATACCTGCTCCTGTAGAACCTGACACTCTCGTTCCATTCGATGATACCCAGAAACAGACCGGTTGTGAGAATAAAAAGTATTATTATAATGATTATCAGGGTGATCTGATCGTTGAGTTCGGCTAGCACCTCGTCGCGGTCGATTTTTGCCACGAGATGCCATGTTGACTCAGGCACTTTTTTCATTGCGGCAATAACCCTTTTCCCCCTGTAGTCAATGCCGTCAAGCGTGCTTTCAATACCTCTGACAGCCATGGCTGAAGCCAGGTCGCCCGCTCCTTTGGAGGCTTTGATAACCACTTCAGTGTTTCTCCTGAACTTTGGCTCATTGAAGTAGTAAACGCTGTCACCTTCCTCTCTAATAAGCAGTGATTCTGCGGTTTTTGAAGGCAGTGGCCAGGTTTGTATTGATGGGTAAAGCAGATCTGTCGGATCAATCCTGAAGGCAAGGAATCCGGAAAGACTGGTATCTACGGCTGTCCTTGATATAATCGGGATAAGCAGATCGAGATGAATAAAACTCACCTTGCTTGTCTGGTGGATGTCTGTAAGTATTATTTCCGGGTTAGCGGCAAGTTCTGTTAGCATAGGCCGCAGATGATCACCGACCAGGGTGTCCCTGTCGGGGAAGGAAACAAGGACGTTTGACGCTGTGTCAATAAGTAATACATTTTTGTAATCGGAATTGACAATAAGTGATCTGAGAGTCTGAATCACCTCACTTCTGAGCGTTATGTCATTCTGTTCTTCAAAGTAGCTGCTGAACAGTCTTATAAGGGGGAGGTTGGTACTTATAAGCGATCCGTCGGCCAGTCTCTCACGCCGCCACTCAACAATCTGGCGCACCTTAAGGTCTGCTATCACAGATAACTCATTAAGCTGGTCTTCGAACAGCTGCTTTTTATGATTCCTGTAATATAGTATTCCCAGAATAACACTGGTTACTGCGATGACAAAAAAGAGCCCGATCAGTATCCATGGTATTGCTGGTTTCTGCCTGTCTGATTTCATTGTGCCCTTATTGTCTTAACCGGATTTCAATAACCTTCACAAACTGGCAATAAAAATACTATTTTCTCTTAATGGAAAAAACTATTAAAAATAAAATAGTTAAGCAATTCAGTCCTTTCTCCTTATCAGGGAGACAAGTATTGAAATAGTAAGTATTGAAATAATGATTCCGAGAGAGAGCAGGGTGGGTACTTCAATATGGAAATACGAGGCCAGCATCTTAAATCCCACAAAAGAAAGTACAAAAGCAAGTCCTACCTTAAGATAACGGAACAGGCCCATTATGCCGGATACAGCGAAGTAGAGCGATCTGAGACCGAGTATGGCAAAAACGTTGGATGTATAAACAATAAACCTGTCGTGACTTATTGCCAGTATGGCAGGGATACTGTCGACAGCGAACATCAGATCGGATGATTCAATTATAAGAAGAACCAGAAAAAGAGGAGTTGCAAGAAGTTTTCCTCCCTCTTTTACGAACAGACTGTCGTCATGGGCCTTTTCAGAAACCGGGAAATATCTCCTGAAGAATTTTACAACCGGATTCTTTTCAGGATCTACCCCGGTGTCGTTCTGGAAAAGCATCTTAACTCCTGTAAATACAAGAAAGGCACCAAAGATGAGCACTACCCAGTGAAACCTGTTAATAAGCGCCACCCCGGCGAAGATAAAGATGCCTCTCATAACCAGGGCTCCAAGGATACCCCAGAAAAGGATCTTATGCTGGTACTGGGGTTTAACTGAGAAATATGTAAAAATAAGTATAAAGACAAAAATATTGTCGACACTAAGTGAATACTCTATCACATACCCTGTAAAAAACTCCAGTGCTTTGACTTTTCCGAACCCGAACAGGACAAAAAGGTTAAAGAGCAGTGCAAGGGTTATCCATACTCCGCTCCATATCACAGCCTCCTTAACCGCAATTATATGTGATTTCTTATTAAAGACCCCCAGATCAAGGGCCAGCATCGCAAAAATAAAAATATGAAAACCTATCCAGAAAAATATACTTACTTCCATTGCAGAAAAATAAGCTGCAAACTTACTAAAATTACATGATTATTATTTTTTACCTTTAGCTTCTTAAAAAAAAGAAAAGTGAAAAAACATCTGCTATATGTAATAGTTCTGGGAGTCATGCTGACAGGCTTTCAGCAGGGTCTTTCTGCCCAGACTCTCTTGACGGGAAAATCAGAAATCTCTTCAGCCGATCTTGAAAGTCACCTTTCATTCCTTGCCTCTCCCCTTCTGCTGGGAAGAATGAACGGAGAACCGGGACTGGAGATTGCCGCCTCATATATCGAATCACAGATCAGACTGATGGGCTTAAAACCTGCCAACGGCGATTGTTATGTACAACCTTTTCCGGTTATCAGGAAATCGATGGACAGAAAGAAGACCAATATAAGTATAGTAACAGGGAATAAGGACACTATGATAGTCAGGGAACCCATGTATCAGATCTATCCATCGGGAGCCTCTGATTTTGAGGTGGAAGGAGAAGTAGTCTTTGCCGGCTATGGAATAAAAAATGACAACTTCGGTTACAACGATTTTGACGGCGTAAAGACAGAAGGAAAGATACTTATAATAATGAACAGGTCGCCTCTGTCTGAAGAGGGTCTTCCTGTTTTTGAAAGTCCGGGCGAGAGCCCCTATGCCGGCATACAGAGAAAGATCATGACTCTGGTATTTACAAAAGCCAGGGCTGTACTGTTCGTTGCCGATCCGAAATCGGGTTTTTCAACTCTTGATGAACAATATCCAGGACTTGCAGGACAGCTGGGTTCAGAACTTTCGCTTAAGGGTTCATCTTCTGCGAGTATTGATCTTCCGGGCATCCCTAAGATGATCTTTGTTCACAGGAAAGTTGCCGACGAACTTCTGAGAGGCACAGGCTTCACACTTGAGGGTCTTCAGAAAAGCATAGACTCCGACAGGAAGCCCCATTCCTTTGAGATAAAAAACAAAAAAGCCAGGATCACTGAAGTTTCCATGACTACTGAAGAGAACCTGAAGAATATTGCCGGTTATGTTGAAGGAAGCGATCCTGTCCTAAAGGATGAGGTGGTCATTTTTTCGGCACATATGGATCATATAGGAGGATCGGGCGACAGGATCAACACGGGGGCCGACGACAATGCCTCGGGTTGTTCTGCCCTGCTTGAGTTGGCTGATGCCTTCAGCAGTATGCCGGAAAAACCGCTTAGGTCGGTCGTTTTTCTATGGGTCTCGGGAGAGGAGATAGGACTTTACGGTTCGAAGTATTACTCAGAGAATCCTTTGTTCCCTGTTTCGAACACTATTGCCGACATCAACATTGATATGATAGGCAGGGTTAAGGGTATTGCTGACTCCACCGACGAAAATCCCATGAGCGGACCCACAACTGTTTTTGCCATTGCCTGCAACCAGAGCAGCGACCTGCTTAAGATTGCCGAAGAAGCCGACGTAAACAGTGTTATTGACTTTGACTACAGTCTGAGCGGCAGGAATCATCCTCTCCAGCTCTTTGCCCGTAGTGATCATTACAACTTTGTTAAAAAAGATATTCCCGTCCTGTTCTTTTCGACAGGCATTCACACTGATTACCACACTCCGGGAGATGTTATAGATAAGATCAATTTCGAAAAGATGGAGCTTGTCACAAAAGCCATTCACGACATCGGGTTCACCCTTGCCAACAGAAGGGAACGCATAGTGGTTGACAACCCCTTCAGCAAATGGTAGCAAAGAAAATCCCGGAATAAGGCTCCGGTCTATTTTTCAGTTGTAACAAGAGCTTTCTGCGGTGTGGTATAGCGGGAATCTATGTCAGGGATCATGTTCCCGTTTGTATCCTTCATCGTTTTCAGAAACTCCATTACGGCTATCCATTCTTTTCCTTCCTGAATGCCATCCATTTCCGGATCTAGGTCAATGATAGCCATCTCCATATCTGTAACCGGGTTACCCTCCTGATCCTTTGGCACTATGTTAAGAAGTCCAAAGCTCATCTTCTTTATCAGTCCGACATATTGAAGCATATAGGCATTGGCTGTAACTGAATAAAGGGTCCGGTCCTTTCCCGACAGGTTTATCTCCCTGAAAGAGCCGTCGGGGTTCTGAAGAGAAATACTGACAACCTTGCCCATAAGAAATTTCCGGGGGTTTATCTCAGCCTTCAGACCTGAATAATAGCAGTAATTGGCCGGGGTTGATTTTGAAGACAGAAGAAGTATTCCGAGTATATTCTTAAGTTCCTTACCTGTAAGAAAGATACGGGCAAGAGGGTAACCCGGTACGGCATCATTTCCTGAGCCCATCGACATGATCCTGAATATATCGGGAGCCGTTTGCAAACCGGGGACTATCCTGTCGCGGATGACTCCCACTGCAACCAT
>JAVEZD010000010.1:15004-36869 GCA_034003165.1 Bacteroidales bacterium
AATCTGCTTTGAGAAGGAAACAGGTTTTGCAAAAGCAGCATTTTCGGCTGCCACACTGCCAAGGAGGGAGAAGATCCCAATCCTTAGATCATTACGGGTCAGAATCATCCAGGGTCCAATAACCCCGCGTGCGAAGAGCTCCTGAAGAGAATTATCACTGTCATCGATGCTGTCGAACTCAGCATTCCCGAGAAGAAGTTGAGGGATAGAACCCCTGTTTAACGAGGAATTGATTATCCGGGCAAGCTGCGCGGGACCCAGGTCAAACTCGTGGTTCCCGATGGCCACTGCATCATATCCCATCTTCTGCATAAGTCTTAACTGAAACCCATCAGTTGGTTCAATTGCCTGAAAAAGAGTCCCCATAAGGAAATCACCGGCATCAAGCACCAGTGTTGCTTCCTCGTCTTCACTCCTTTCCCTGCCCAGGATGGCAGCAATTCGTGAAAAACCTCCGCAGGTGGCATCGTTGTTTATTGTCAGTGGTGAATAGTCTGATTCGGGAGAAAAACCGGTAAGCCTTGAATGAAGATCATTGGTATGCAGTATTACCAATTTCTTTTTTTCTTCTGCAGCCTGTGAATTAACAGACATAATCAGGAAAAGGAAGATCAGAATCTTTCTCATGGCAGGAAGTGTAAAACGTAAATATAGGAATATCAGATCACTTCAGCAACAACAAAATTGCTGCCTCCTATGAATATAACATCTGACTCCCCTGCGGCCGACCTGGCCGCTTCAAGTGCGCCCTGCACATCGGGATAGGCCGATCCGTGAAGTCCGTATTCTGCTGCCCTTTGCATCAGGTCATTCTCTCCAAGAGCTCTCAGAACAGATGCCTTTGTGAAGTAATATGAAGCATCCACAGGCATAAGAGGAAGTACCAGTCCCAGATCCTTGTCGCTTACAAAGCCCAGCACCATATGAAGTTTTTTCTTCGGCAACTTATCAAGCTGGCTAACAACATACTTAAGACCCTCACTGTTATGCCCGGTATCACATATGGTTAGCGGATTCCGCGACAGAACCTGCCATCTTCCTGCCAGTCCCGTGTTGGCAACAACCTTTCCTATACCCTCAGGAATGACCTGGCTGTTCAGTCTGATACCTCCGGGACAGGCATCAAAAACGGCAAAGACAGCCTGGATATTTACAGACTGGTAATCACCGCCAAGAGGTGTTGATCCGTGAAGCACCTCTTCTGACCCTGTCCTGGATACTGAGAAGTTCCTTTGTCCTGTGAATGCATCGAAATCCGAGAGGATGGCTTTGAAATGCTGATCGGCAAACATAATGGGTGAACGCCTTTCTTCTGCAACACCTGTAAAAATATCCTTAACAGAGGGTTGTGTCTCACTTATAACAACAGGGACATACGGCTTGATGATGCCGGCTTTTTCCATGGCAACCTTTTCAAGGGTATTGCCAAGCAGATCCATATGATCGTGTCCTATATTTGTGATTACAGACAATACGGGACTGACTATGTTTGTCGAATCGAGCCTTCCTCCCATCCCTGTTTCAATAACAGCAATATCAACATTCTCCCCTGCGAAATGGTCAAAGGCCATGGCAGCGGTAAATTCGAAGAATGATGGCTTAAGCCGGTCCATTACCTCACTGTGCTTTTGTGTAAATTGTATCACCCGCGATTTGGGAATCATTCTGCCATTCACTCTTATCCTTTCCCTGAAATCCTTCAGATGGGGAGAGGTGTAAAGTCCTGTTTTATAACCTGCCTCCTGGAGGACCGAAGCTATCATGTGTGAAACAGATCCTTTCCCGTTTGTCCCGGCAATATGTATTATCCTGTATCTCCTGTGAGGGTGTTCAAAATATTCATCGAGTGCAATTGTGGTATCCAGGTCATTTCTGTAGGCAGCCTTGCCTATCCGGTGATAGGCAGGTAGCATTGAATAAAGAAGCCGGAGGGTCTGTTCGTAATTCATAAACCTGAAATTAGTAATCGTGTGATAAGCACAGTGAAACCATAACCGCCGTAATGGATCACCGGTTTACAGGGATGCAAAATAACATACTTTCAGGATTGATACCAATAAATAGTATATTTTAGTTATTTTTACAGCTTCATAATGAGGGGGGTTGTATTTAAAATAATATATTATTAATCAATATTTTAAGCATGACGAAAAAACATAATAAGAAGCTTTTTATTATCGATACAAATGTGTTGCTGCACGACTTCAAGTGTATTTACAATTTTGAGGAGAATGACGTAATTATTCCCATTGTTGTCCTTGAGGAACTTGATAAATTCAAGAAAGGGAATGATCTGATTAATTTTCATGCGAGGGAATTCACCCGTGAGCTTGACAAGCTTTCGGGAGACATGCTTCTTACAGCAAACATCCCCCTTGGAGAGAATCTTGGGAACCTTCATATTGAAACCGGACGTGAGTTTTCTGAGAAGGTTAATGCATCGTTTCCTGAAAGGACGGCCGACCACAGGATTCTTGCCATTGCCGATTATGTATGCACAACCAATAAAGACAAAACCGTTGTTTTAATAACCAAGGATATTAACCTGAGGATGAAAGCCAAATCGCTTGGTATCGTCTCTCAGGATTACCAGAACGACAAGGTCGCAAATATTGATGATCTGTATAAGGGGATCCAGGTTATTGAAGGCATCAGCCCCGATCTTATAAGCAAGCTGTATGAGATGCCTGACGGAGTAAGTGCAGCTGATTTCAGTCTCGATCCCGCCATCAGGGGCCATCAGTTTTATATAATGAGGAACAATGGCTCAAGTGCCCTGGCCCATTACAGTCCGGTTACCAAAACCCTTAACAGAGTCACCAAGCAGACTACCTACGGGATTGATCCCAGGAATGCTGAGCAGACCTTTGCACTTGATGCCCTGCTCAATCCCGAGATACAGCTTGTATCGCTCACCGGTAAGGCAGGTACAGGAAAGACTCTTCTTGCTCTGGCTGCAGCACTTCAGCAACAAAAGAGATACAAACAGATCTTTCTTGCCAGACCGATAGTACCACTTGCCAACCGCGACCTTGGCTTTCTCCCCGGAGATGTTAAGGAAAAGATGGATCCATATATGCAGCCCTTATATGATAACCTTACAGTTATCAGGCACAAATTTAGTCATCAGAGTCCAGAATTTCTGAGAATCAATGACATGATGAAAGAAGAAAAGCTTGTAATCACTCCTCTGGCATACATCAGGGGAAGAAGTCTTTCAAGTGTATTTTTCATTGTTGATGAGGCCCAGAACCTTACCCCGCACGAGATTAAAACTATCATTACCCGGGCAGGTGAAGGAACAAAGATGGTGTTTACCGGGGATATAGAACAGATTGACTCACCCTATCTTGATACAGCTTCAAATGGTCTTAGTTACCTGTCGGACAAGATGAAGGATCAGGATCTGTTCGCACACGTAAACCTCGTAAAGGGAGAACGTAGTTTCCTGGCTGAGCTGGCCAGTAAGCTTCTGTAGGATTTCAGGGAAAGTACAATAGTCATTACTCAACCAATTAAAAAAAAGAAAAAATGGAAAGAAATATTTCACTAATTGCTGCGCTTGTACTGATATTTTCTGTTGGTAGTCAGACGGGAGCCGTGGCACAGGAAGGTTCAGCAAAAAAGGCTGCAAAAGTAAAAACTGAAAAGCCGGCCGGGAAAAAACTCTTCAACGGGAAAAACCTGAAAAACTGGGAATTCATGCTTAAGGATGAATCTGTTAATCCTGCGGATGTATTCACTGTGCAGGACGGAGTGATACATATTAAGGGTGATCCCTTCGGTTATATGCGTACAAGCAAGGAGTATTCTGATTACGCCCTTCATGTTGAATGGCGCTGGCCTGTCGAAGCAACCAACAGCGGGGTTTTTGTTCACGGACAACAGCCCGACACCATATGGCTGCAATGCATTGAATGCCAGCTCTCTGCAGGCAATGCAGGTGATTTTGTGTGCATGAATGGTGCTGATATAAATGAACGGACAGACAAGTCAACAAGAGTGGTAAGAAAGATGAACTCTTCAAGTGAGAAGCCTGTTGGAGAATGGAACACCATGAATATAGTGTGCCTTGGCGACAGTATTGAGGTAACCGTAAACGGCATCCTTCAGAACAGGGGTACAGGTTTAACGGTCACCGGCGGCCATATATGCCTGCAGAGTGAAGGAAAGGATATTGAATTCAGGAATGTATACCTGAAAAAAGCTAAAAAACAGAAAGAGAAAAAGCAGGCATAGGCTCAGGCACATGCAGGCTGTAGCTGCCTAAGCCTCTTAAAAACATGAATAAAAACAAAAGAAAAGTAGCCTTTTATACCCTGGGCTGCAAACTGAATTTTGCCGAGACTTCAACGATCTCCAGATCATTTCCGGAGGAGTCTTTTGAAAAGGTCAGTCCAGATTCAGGAGCCGACATATATGTAATAAACACATGTACCGTTACTGATACTGCCGACAGGAAATGCAGGCAGGCTATAAAGAAATTCCGTAACCTCTCACCCGGAGCCATTATAGCTGTGACAGGCTGTTACGCTCAGCTCAGACCTGAAGAGATAAGTTCAATCCCGGGAGTGGATCTCGTGCTGGGCATGAATGAGAAATATGATGTTGCATCATTTATTGACAGGACCGTCAGACGGGGAAAGGCGGAGATCTATGGCTGTGGTACCGAAGCGGATGATTCATTCTTCAACTCGTGGTCGGTTGACGACAGAACCAGGTCTTTTCTCAAGGTTCAGGATGGATGCGACTACAGATGTTCCTACTGTACCATCCCTCTGGCAAGGGGAGGAAGCAGGAATCCCCCGATAAGCACAATAATCAGGGAGGCTCAGGATATTGTCGGACACGGAGTAAAGGAGATTGTTCTTACTGGTGTCAACACAGGCGATTTCGGAAAATCAACTGGAGAGACCTTTGCCGGACTGCTAAGGGAACTTGTACAGGTCCCCGGTATTGAGAGGCTAAGGATCTCATCTATTGAACCAAACCTCCTGACCGATGAGATCATCGATATGGCAGCCTCAGAAAATAGTATCATGCCTCATTTTCACATACCCCTTCAGAGCGGATCGGACCGGATACTGGGACTAATGAAAAGAAGGTACAGAAGAGAAGTCTTTGCCGACCGTCTTAGAGCTATCATTGAAAAAATACCCCTTGCCGGAATTGGTGCCGACGTCATCACCGGATTCCCGGGTGAAACTGATTCCGACTTTGATGACACTTACAATTTTCTTAAGTCATTACCCGTCTCCTATCTTCACGCCTTCAGCTTTTCTGCCAGGCCAGATACCCCGGCAGAAAAAATGCATGGCAGAATCAGTCCGGCAATAACCGCAGAAAGAAGCAGGCTTCTCAAAAATCTGTCGGATGAAAAGCACCTTGAGTTCTGTACTATAAATAAAGGACAAACAGCAAGCGTTCTGTTCGAACAGACCAGATCGGGAGGAATGATAACAGGCCTGACAGGTAACTATCTGAGGGTTGAATACCCCTGGAAAAAAGAACTTGTTAACACGATAAGGGAAGTAAGGATCGGTGACCCCGCGCCTTCAGGCAGATTAAATATAGAACTAACTGACTAATATGATGGATCTTAAAAAACTCTGCAATAACGTAGAGGAAATAGCAAAGGAAGCAGGAGAGTATCTCCTTAAAGAGTCGGGAACATTCGATAAGTCTATGATAGAAACCAAAGGCCTTCATGATTTTGTTAGTTATGTCGATAAGGGATCTGAAAAGATGCTTGTTGAAAAGCTGGGATCTCTTCTGCCGTCAGCCGGTTTCCTGACTGAAGAGGGTACATCAACCAGGAAAGGCTTAAGTTACTCATGGGTGATAGACCCGCTTGATGGAACAACCAACTTCCTGCATTCACTGCACCCTTTTTCTATAAGCATAGGACTAATGGAAGGTGATGAGATTATTGCAGGCGTGGTTCACGAACCGGGAGGAAAGGAGACATTCAGTGCCTGGAAAAACGGAGGGGCCTGGCTCAACGGCAATGAGATCCATGTGTCGGACAGGGCTACCATTGCCGATTCGCTTGTGGCAACCGGATTTCCATACTACGATTTCGACAGACTGACACAATATATGGATTGCCTGACCTACCTTGTCAGGAACTCACATGGCATCAGAAGACTGGGATCAGCGGCAGTTGACCTTGCCTATGTGGCCTGCGGGAGATTTGAGGTCTTCTTTGAGTACAGCCTTCACCTGTGGGACATAGCGGCAGGGAGCATCCTTGTCAGGGAAGCCGGAGGAGTAGTCAGTGATTTTAAGGGCAGAATGGACGGCATGTCGGGCTATGAGATAGTGGCCGGAAACAGTCTTGTTTATCCCGCGATGATGGAGCTTATAGAGAAATTCAAACTGAACATTCAGAAGTAGTGATGAAAACCATTGGCTTCCATATCTTTAAAGCGACCATCCGGTTTATTACACTTTTACCCCTTCCCGTCCTTTATGTTTTTTCAGACATACTTTTTGTTTCCCTTTACTATTTCCCTTCCTACAGAAGGAAAGTAGTAGAAAACAACCTCAGAAATGCCTTTCCTGAACTTTCAGAAAAAGAAAGAAAGATAATAGCCAGAAAGTTCTACAGGCATCTGGCCGACATATTTATTGAGACCGCCAAACTGTCCAACCTTAGCAGGGAGGAACTGCTCAGAAGGTACAGGTTCACCAATCCCGAACTTCTTGACAGACTTTATGATGAGGGAAAAGACGTTGCTATAGTTCACAGCCACTACAACAACTGGGAATGGATGATATTTCTTCCATTGGTATTGAAACACCATGTTGTAACGGTTTATAAGCCACTGCAAAACGTACAGTTCGACAAATGGTTTAATGAAATCCGTTCAAGGTACGGTATCGAACTTGCTCCTATGAACGAGGTCATAAGGGTTATAATCAATAACCGCAGACAGAATATAAGGTCGGTTTATGGATTTATCTCAGACCAGACTCCGGCAAAACCCGATATCAGATACCGGACCAGATTTCTCAACCAGGACACTCCTGTTTTTCTGGGTGTTGAAAAGATTGCTTTGAAATATGAGATGCCTGTTGTATTTTTCAATGTTCAGAAAATAAAGAGGGGGTATTACGAGTTGACTGCAGAGTTGCTGTTCGAGGACACCAAAGGGCTTTCTGAATTTGAGATTACAAACGCTCATGTAAGAAGGCTTGAGGAAGTGATAAGGGAAAAACCATGGTTCTGGCTCTGGAGTCATAAGCGATGGAAGCATAAAAAACCTGTATGAAAATGATAAGAACATCTGTTGTCATACTTAACTGGAACGGACTTGAATATCTGAAAAGATTCCTGGGGCAAGTAGTTAAGTACTCTGCGGGAGAAGGCACTGCCATATATGTAGCCGACAACGGATCGACTGATTCATCGTGCGAATGGGTTGAAGCCAACTTCCCTGAAGTTGGTGTCTTAAGACTGGGAAAAAACTACGGATTTGCCGGCGGGTATAACCGGGCCCTTGATCTTATTGATTCTTATTACTATATGTTACTCAATTCAGACATTGAGGTAACTGAAGGATGGCTCGATCCTCTGGTCAGACATCTCGATAATCATAAGGATGTTGCCTCCTGCCAGCCCGTAATACGATCATTTCACAAACGGGTATATTTTGAACATGCAGGAGCAGCAGGTGGCTTTATTGACAAATACGGATATCCTTTCTGCAGAGGCAGGATCTTCAGTCATGTTGAACAAGACAAGGGTCAGTATGCTGAATCCGGGGATATCTTCTGGTCAACAGGTGCCTGTATGCTTGTCAGGGCTGAAGCCTGGAAAAACTGCGGGGGTCTCGATGACAGTTTTTTTGCTCACATGGAAGAGATAGACCTGTGCTGGAGGTTCCACCGTTATGGTTACAGGGTTAGTGTTGTCACCGGCCCGGTTGTTTATCATGTCGGCGGTGGGGCATTGAAATACAATTCACCCCGTAAGACCTATCTTAACTTCAGGAACTCTCTTTTCATGCTTTACAGGAACCTTCCTGAGAAGGACCTTAACCGGGTTATCTTCATACGAAAGGTACTGGACGGAGCTGCCGCCATAATGTTCTTCTTAAAGGGACAGTTCTGCCATTCTTTTGCTGTGTTAAGGGCACATATTGACTACTACAGGAATAAAGCCCTTATCAGGGCTCACCGCAGGGAATTTTCCATATATGCTGAAAATTCTTCACGGATGATTCTGAACAAATCGGTCGTATTTGAGTTTTACATCAGGCGCAAGAAAACATTCACTGCCATAGTAAAGGAATCAAACCTGCAATGAAATACCGGATGATCACATTTTTCACTATCGTTTTCATAGTATATTTTTCAGCCAACCTCTGGCTGTTCTATAAAGGCTTCAGCGGAATCCCCGAACTCAGGAAATACAAACTGATATACTTTGTTTCCTTCGCGATTCTTTCCCTTTCGTTTATTGCCGGTAAGATTCTTGAATCGAGAAACAGTTCAGTTTTATCCGATATTCTCAATATAACAGGAGGTTTCTGGCTGGGTTTTCTTCTCTATGCAGTTCTTCTTACTGTACTAGCCGACATTACCCTTTTAGCAATAAGGCTCTCAGGTCTTATCGACCCTGAAAAGGTAACATCCCTTAAAAGGCTTTCGTATATTCTTTCTGCCTTTGTTGCAGTGGTATTGATAATAGCCGGCTTCATAAATGCTATCACTCCGGTTGTCAGGAACTACAGCATCAGTGTAGCCAAGGATGCCGGAGAAATAACCAGCCTCAGGATAGCATCGGTATCCGACATACATCTTGGAAGTGTGATAAGGAAAAGAAGTATGAGATTACTCTCCGGGGCGCTTGAAAGGGAGAAGCCGGATGTTATTTTTCTGCTGGGCGATATTGTCGACGGCGACATCGGGCCCGTTCTCAGGGGTGATCTGCTGGGATATTTCAAGGCTCCTGAGACAAAGTACGGCCTGTACGGCATCACAGGGAACCATGAGTTTATAGGTGGAGCTTCCAGGACCATCCCTTATATAGAAAGCAGGGGAATCAGGTTGCTAAAGGACGAGGTGATAACCCTTGGCGGTGGCATTCAGGTCATTGGCAGACTCGACCGCGACTCGCGTGGCTTTGGCAGCGGATCGAGAAAGCCTCTCAGCGAGCTTGTATCCGTAACCGACAGCAGCCGTCCTGTTATACTTCTTGATCATCAACCCTTTAACCTTGACGAGACTGAGAAAGCAGGAGTTGACCTGCAGTTATCAGGTCATACCCACCACGGACAGATGTGGCCCTTAAACCTCATTACAAAAAAAATATACGAAGTGAGTCACGGCTACCTTAAAAAAGGAGACACACATATTATTGTATCCTCGGGTTTTGGCCTCTGGGGGCCGAGGATAAGGCTTGGGAGCAGATCAGAAATAGTTATTACCGACATTCAGTTTACCGGCGCTGAATAGAATCAGTATTACAAAAGCTCATAGATCTTTTCGA
The DNA here is from genome assembly GCA_034003165.1 of Bacteroidales bacterium. Lineage (GTDB taxonomy): Bacteria > Bacteroidota > Bacteroidia > Bacteroidales > VadinHA17 > LD21. The sequence goes on from JAVEZD010000010.1 coordinate 24,501, forward strand.
GAGCTATACCTCTTGATCCTTTTACAAGAATAAAATGGCCCGTCAGTGGATTTTTCTCAAGGTAGTCCTTCAGAAGAGCTGTCGCGGCGAATGACCTGAAGCCGGCATCAGCAGAAAGCTTCCCGAATTCCTCGCCAACAAGCAGGACATTACTGAAGCCTGCAGTAGTGAGATACCCGATAATCTTTTCATGTTCCTCACGGCTTTTATCACCCAGCTCAAGCATATCGCCCAGGATAACAGTCTTAAAATCAGCTTCAAGCCTTTTGAATGCATTTAAGGCCATCCTCATGCTGACAGGGTTGGCGTTGTATGAATCGCAGATCACGGTGTTACGACCTGTTTCCCTTACCTGTGACCTGTTATTACCAGGCCGGTAACTGCCAATGGCATCTATGACATCGTCAATTTCAACACCAAAAAACAGTCCTGTAGCCATGGCAGCCTTAATATTGACAAGATTGTAGTTCCCGAAAAGGTCTGTGGGGACCTCCCAGGTTTTATTCTGATAGCTTACCTTAAGACTCAGGTTCAGATCCGAATCAAGGGCTTCAACCACCAGGTCGGTGCCGGTAGGGTCGGAATAGGGAATTGCCCTGTTAATAAGCTTATAAATCTTTTCGGTCAGAAGCGGGTTATCGTCGTCGTAGATAGCGACACCGTTTATCTCCCTGAGGTATTCATAGAGTTCACATTTGGCTCGTACCACACCCTCGAATGATCCAAAGCCTTCTATATGGGCGGTACCTATATTTGTTATTATTCCATAGCCGGGACATGCTATCCGGGTGAGGGCACGTATTTCGCCTGCGTGATTGGCCCCCATTTCGATTATCATCATCTCAGTACCTTCAGGAGCCGAGAGTATAGTAAGTGGCACCCCTATATGGTTGTTGAGGTTACCTTTTGTATAATGGACCCTGAATTTTTTTGAAAGCACTGCTGCTGTCAGCTCCTTTGTAGTTGTCTTTCCATTGGTTCCCGTGATGGCCAGTACAGGCACCGCAAGTTGTTTTCTGTGCCACAGAGCCAGCTTCTGGAGTTCGGTCAGACAGTCGTCGACAAGAATGGTTCGGTCAGATTCATATTCCGGGTCATCGATGACTGCCCATGAGGCACCTTTATCAAGAGCTTCTGCAGCGAACTCGTTTCCGTTATACTTTTCGCCCCAGAGAGCAAAGAATATCTCACCTTTTTTCACCGACCGGGTATCGGTTGTGATTCCCTCAGAATCAAGGAATAAACTGTAGAGTTTTTCAGTTTCCATAGGCAGTTTTGAATGAGGGTAATAATATATTAATACAAAAAGAAAAGCAGCCAGGGATAGGATTATTTTATCTCTGTCTGCTTTCTGTATCTTTTTTACTCTGCCGTTATTCTTAAAAAAATCAGAGTGTATTAAAAAACCTTATCAAAAACCGGAGGGACTTCCGACCCTGATCATGGCGCATCTGAATCCGATATCATCGCGTGAGCTTTCCTGATCGAGGAACCTTCTTGTTGAAGGATTGAGCCAGTAGGCTCTGTCTTTCCAGGAACCACCCTTATAGACTCTTGCGTTGTCGTTGATAAGAGTTACATAATCTGATTCTTCCTGGGAATACATTCTTGCCGAACCAGGCAGATTGTCTTCAGTGGTCCAGTCGCCTCCTGCAGGAATCGAAGATGAGATGTCTCCATCCCTGAAATTCCTGTAGTCTCCTTTCTGGTAGTTATAGCGGTTGGCAACATCGCTGTCCTTGACAGTATCAACATACAGACGTCCGAGTCTGTCTTTTGCCACCACCTGTCCGTTGGCATCCCTTCTCAGGTCGGTGAATACGTTACCTCTGAAGGGGTTGAATCCGTCAACATCTTCATAGGTAAGGGGGCGGTATACATCCTGAACCCACTCGTTGACATTACCTGCCATACAATAAAGGCCGTAATCATTTGGCCAGTATGATTTGACGTCGGTGGTGATACTTCCGTTATCATTAAGGCTTCCTGCCACTCCCATCATATCTCCTCTTCCACGGACGAAGTTACCCATCATCTCGCCCCTGCTGCTCCTGGCTGCATTTCTTACATTATGGCCGTCCCAGGGATATATTCTTCTTTCATAGATCCTTTCTTCGAAAGTATTGCCTCTGAGTGCATAGGCGGCAAACTCCCATTCAGCTTCCGTCGGAAGCCTGTAAGCGGGAAGAAGCAGACCATCTTCGAAGGTGGTCCTTCTTTCAGTCTGGTTCGGATTAAGACTCTCACGCAGGTTGTTTACAACTCCCTCATACTGACCGGCCAGGTAAGCTTCAGTATTGAAGTTCTTCTCATTTAATTGGTTGGGGTCAGGATTAAGTTCTCCCTCGTCAATAAGAATCTGCTCGTTAACACGGTCAGTTCTCCAGAGGCAGTAGTCATTGGCCTGAATCCAGCTTACGCCGACAACCGGATAATTGTTGTAAGACGGATGTCTGAAATAATACTGAACATAGGGATCATTAAAGCCGAGGGGACTTCTCCAGACAAGAGTATCGGGCAAAGCCCTCCTGTAAACCTCGGGATAATCCTTGTAAACCCTTCTCAGCCAGAAAAGATACTCACGGTAATCAACGTTCCTGACCTCTGTCTCGTCCATATAGAACGATGAAACAGTAACTGTTCTGGGCGTATTGTTCCAGTCAAAATGTACATCCTGCTGAACACGGCCCATGGTAAAGCGGCCACCTTCAATAAGGACAAGTCCGGGACCGGTCTGTTGTTCCGCACCTACAGCCACCTCAAATCCTCCGTTATCGGGATCATTATATCTCCATCCTGTGGTGGAAGATACGTTTGAATCACCTTTACTCCCACCCTTGCAGGAAAGAAGGAAGAGTGCTGCAAATAATACAACCGGTAAGGCTCTGAATCTATACATAATTCGCTGTAATTTTAGGACTATTGAACTCTCAAATATAATAATTTCTGTTAAAACCACTTCAAACGTCAAATATAACTACATTTCAGGTAAAATTATTGTCCTTATATTATTTCTTTTTTCAACATTGTTCAGACTAAAGCTCAGGCCGGTCTGGTGAAGAAGTGATGATGGGAGCATTACATTGTGTGATAAAACATTGAAACGGTAATTATACCAGATAGTCAATCTCCCGCTTTTTACCGAAAATCCGGCCTGCAGATCCATATAATCCTCAGTACTGTACAACAATACCGTATTCACTGAGAATCGGTTACCTGACAGTACTGCTCCCGCACCCGCTGTGAGCCAGTCAGCATCGCTGGTAAGAACAGCAAGCGGCCTTATCTTCAGGTCATTGTTCCGGCTAAAACTAAAAGTTGCTGACAGGTCGGCAGAGATTACTCTTTTTATCCTCTCAAATTCAGAACCTGAACCTGACAGCGATGGTGATGTAAGGTGAGAGACTGCCAGTCCTCCCGTGAATATCCCTGTTGAAAAAATAAAACCTGCAGCTATATCAACAGCTGTAAAAGCACGGTCGGCAAGGGTCTCGGAGGAAGGAAGTATTACGCCCGACACCGGATTAATCTGGTCGGGCAATACTGCATTGCCAAAGCTGAAGCCTCTTCTTACAAAGGAGGCTGACAATCCTGCATTAATAAAAAGATCTCTTCCAGCCTGTAGGAAATAAGCATAAGATACTCCACCCCTAAGGTCGTTCATGATTCCCCCGAGATAATCACCTGCCAGATAGATGCCGGCACCACCGTGCAGAGGTTCAAGGTAAGAGTCGTAGGAAAACCATGCCGAGTGGAAATCATAGCCGCTTCCGGGATAGAAATTCAGATATGACATTCTTAGTTTTCCATCACCCTCGCATCCTGCCGCTCCAGGGTTTCTTAACATAACTGTCTGGAAACCCGGACCATAATCTGTCAGCTGACCCGGCAAAACAGTAAATGCCGCCATGAAGACGATAATAACAAGGCAATATCTAAGGGGTATATAACTCACAGTTGATTTATCAACGCCACGATGACCTGAATATTTTTCATCCCGGCTTTTAACATCCTGCAAAATAAGGGAAAAACAAGTTCTCTATTACTTATATTTGTGAAGAATGATTATCAGGCCAAATAAAATAGCAGTCCTTATATCCTTTTTGCTTCTTGCCTCAACACCCTTCGCGGGTGGGAAAGAATGGTCAAACGGCCCTTCACGACTTTCTTCGGGAATCTGGTTCAGGATGGGTATAACGGAGGAAGGTGTTTACAAGATAGGGTACGACAGGCTGAAGCAGATGGGTCTTGAATTTCCTTCGAATCCGGTCATCATGTGCAACAACTACGGCCAGCTTTCCATGTTTAATGAGGCAGAGGTCCCTGATGAGATGGTTGATCTGCCGGTGTACCTTCACACCGGCGCAGACGGCTTATTCAACGAGGGCGATTACCTTCTCTTCTATGCCATGACTACACACCGCTGGGACTACAATCCGGCTGAGGGTAAATACACCTTCAGCAGGCATCAGTATTCAGATACTGCATGGTATTTTCTGGGATCGTCGGGAATGCCTGTAAAACAAATGGCAGATTTTCCTGTTCCTGAAGGGATCCCGGATTACATTTCGTCAGCGTCTGATGCACTTTTCATTCATGAGGCCGAGAGTGAAAACCTTATCAGATCAGGACGGGAATGGTTCCAGCCTGTATCATCTGCAAGCCCTCTCAGGATAGAGCCCGACTTCAATGACCTGCTTACCTCGGAAAGCATAAGGGCTGAAATAAGGGTTCTGGCAAGAGCATCAGGATTTACTATGTTCAGACTCCAGGAGGACCAGGAAACAGTTCAGGCTCTTACTGTCTCAGGGGTTGACCTGTCGTCGGAGACAGGCACCTATGCCATGTCATCTTTTCTGAGTTCCGAATTCCACACCTCTTCAGGGGACCCTGTTTTTGATCTGAGGTTTTATAACAATGGAGAGGCAGGAGCAAGAGGATGGCTCGACTATCTGACCCTGCAGGGCAGAAAGGCAAACCGTTTCAGGGGGAACACTGTGATTTTTTCCGACAGACTGGCTCCCGCAGGAGGAATTGCAGAGTACCGGGTTGAGACAGCAAACACTGGAATCACGGTATGGGACGTAACCAATATGATGGAACCGGCGACCATCGTCACTGAAATGGAGGAAGCGGGGATCTCATTCCGGTCAGAAGGAAGCGGACTCCGGCGTTTTGTGGCTTTCACAGCCAACAGTCTCTCCTCCCCTTATATAAGGTCATCGCCCGAAGTCAACCAGGACCTTCATGGATCGGCTCCGGCCGACATGATAATAGTAACCCATCCCATGTTCCTGACCTATGCCGTAAAGATTGCCGACATTCACCTGAACAACAGCGGTCTTACGTCAGTCATTGTGACACCCCAACAGATCTACAACGAATTCTCGGGCGGCATCGCTGACATATCGGCAATAAGGAATTTCATAAGGATGAAATACGAAAAGCAGAGTGGTACTGATCATCCGCTTAAATATCTGCTTCTCTTTGGCGACGGATCATTTGACAACAAAAAAATGCCACCTGACAATCCCAATTTCATCCCTACATACCAGTCGCAGAATTCAACTGTCTATACAACATCCTATACATCAGACGATTTCTATGGCCTCCTTGAGCCTGGCGAAGGTGAAGGAAGCGGCACAGTCGACATAGGAACAGGCAGGTTACCCGTTTCAGACACCACTGAAGCAGGAATACTTGTTGCAAAGACAAGGGCATATCTCGATCCGGCCAACAGCGGTGAGTGGAAAACCAGGATCGCAGTTGTTGCAGATGATGAGGATGATAACGCCCATCTAAATGACGCAGAAGGATTAGCTGCATTAATAGGTTCAGAGGATCCTGATTTCAGCATTGAAAAGATATACCTCGATTCGTTCAGGCAGGAGAATAATGAGACCGGCGGTAGTTATCCTCTTGTAAACAGAGCCATCAATGACAGGATCAACGAAGGCTGCCTTATCTTCAACTACACAGGCCACGGTAATGAGAACGGCCTGGCCCATGAGAGGATACTCACCACGGATGACATACAGTCGTGGAAGAACGGCGGGAAATTGCCATTGTTTGTCACTGCAACCTGTGAGTTCAGCAGGTTCGATGATGCGGAGACCAGTATTATTGACGGGACCCGCACCGAAAGGCCATCGGCAGGTGAGAAGGTGCTTCTGAAGGCTGAAGGAGGAAGTATTGCTTTGATGTCGACCTCTCGACTGGCGTATTCAGCTCCCAATTATTCACTTAACAGGAACATTTTCAGCTCAGCATTCAGGAGAGAGGCGGCAGGAGAAGCTCTGAGGCTGGGGGATATTATCAGGGAAGCTAAAAACAATACCGAAACAGGGATCAACAAAAGAAATTTCATCCTTCTGGGAGATCCGGCACTGAGGCTTGGCTGGCCATGGCAGGGTGTTGTAATAACCGATTCAGTGAACGGAAGTGCTGTATCAGAGCTTGCAGACACCATCAGGGCACTATCGGTTGTCACCATATCCGGTCATATGTCGGATATGTCGGGAGAATCTTTGTCCGGTTTTAACGGTCAGGTCAACTACATGGTTAATGACAAAGATATAAGAAACGTGACACTTGCAAACGACGGAGGCACACCGGCAGAGTATCCGGCAGAGGGTCCGGTACTGGCCAGAGGGCTTGCCACTGTTCGCAACGGGAGGTTCAGATTTTCCTTTATGGTACCGGCCGGCATAGACTACAGTTACGGACCGGGAAAGATAAGATACTATGCAGGCGATGGAGGCATTGAGATGAAGGGTTCATACAGCAATATCATAATCGGAGGATATGAGGGATCGCATGATCCCGACACAACCGGTCCTGATATCTCTCTTTTCATGAACGACACCCTGTTCAGGGACGGGGGTATCACCGGTCCCGGCCCCACCCTTCTGGCTGTCCTTAGTGATGAGAACGGTATTAATGCTACAGGTTTCGGAACGGGTCACGACCTGATTGCTTTCGTCGACGGCGATCGTGACGGCAGGATTATATTGAACAACTGGTTCGTAACCGATATAAATGATTTCAGAAAAGGGAAGGTGGCATATATCTTTGGCGGACTTGCCCCGGGACAGCACTCTGTAACATTCAAGGCGTGGGACAACCTCAATAACTCATCTGAAAAAACATTGTATTTCAAGGTGACTGAAGAGGGTCCGATGATCATTGACAAACTGATCAACTACCCTAATCCCTTCACTGCAGGCACAAGGATAACTGCAGGGATAAACAGACCAGGGGAGGAACTTGAGGTAACCCTTAAGATATATACAAGCGGGGGCAGACTTATAAAGATAATGAACCTTCAGAGATATGTGACAGGCTATCAGTTGCCTGATATTGAATGGGACGGGACCTGTGAGGATGGAAGCAGGGCCGGAAGGGGTGTTTATCCTTACCTTATCACCATTAAAACAACTACTGGGGAAACAAGCTCAGGCTCAGGCACTATGATCATTTTAAAATAGTCACACAATAACTTACGTAAAAAATTGTTTTATATTTGCATAACTAAAAAATCAAGGACAGGCATGAAGAATAAAGCATTGGCAATCATATTTTTTGCAGGGCTGGTAATGGTCCCGGGAGTATCGGTGGCACAGGTTGACGGAGGGGAGTTAAACGCTATTCAGACGGTTGTGCCCTTTCTTCTCATCTCGCCTGACTCCAGGGCCGGAGGGATGGGTGATGCAGGTGTGGCTACCTCACCTGATGTTTTCAGCATGCACTGGAATCCTGCAAAATATGCTTTTATTGACGGCTCAAGTGGTGCCGGTATCACATACTCACCCTGGTTAAGGAACCTGGTTCCTGATATAAACCTTGCTTCTCTTGCCGGATACTACAGACTCGATGCCAAACAGGTTTTAAGCGCAAGTCTGCTTTATTCATCACTTGGCGATGTACCCTTTACCGACACATTCGGTAATGAACTTACCACCTTCAGACCCAACGAGTTTTCTCTCGACGCTGCATATTCAAGGCTTTTCACAGAGTATCTTTCCGGAGGAATAGCCCTCCGTTTTATATATTCGAACCTGACAGGCGGTTTTTATGCAGAGGGAGAGGCCACTAAACCCGGCATATCTGTTGCCGCCGACATTTCGGGGTATTACAACAAACCCATCTCGGTATTAGGCAGGGACGGACTGCTGGCTTTCGGACTGAATCTCTCCAATATAGGTTCAAAGATGAGTTATTCCGACTCCCAGACATCCGATTTCATTCCCATGAACATGAGGCTCGGAACAGCCGGTACAATAGACTTTGATTCATTCAACCGTCTTACCCTGACTGTTGATGTTAACAAACTCCTTGTACCAACACCTCCTGTTTATGAAGACGGGGAGATTATTGATGGCAAGGACCCCAACGTTGCCGTTCCAGTTGCTATCTTCCAGTCATTTGGCGATGCGCCCGGAGGTTTCAGGGAAGAGATAAGGGAACTTACATATTCTATAGGTGCTGAATACTGGTACAACAGTCAGTTTGCCCTGCGAACGGGCTATTTCTTTGAGGATGAGACCAAGGGAAACCGTAAGTATTTCACTGCCGGGGCTGGTTTCAAGCTAAAGGGTTTTACCCTCGACTTCTCATACCTCATGCCTACAACACAGAACCATCCTCTGGCCAGAACCCTCAGGTTCTCCCTGGCCTTTGATCTCCATGCCATAAGAAAACCGGGTTCAAACGGATGAAGATAAGGACCGGCCAGGGTATCGACTTTCACCGCCTTGAAGAAGGACGCGATCTCTGGATCGGAGGAATCAATATCCCTTCACGCAGAGGCTGTATAGCCCATTCAGACGGCGATGTGCTGCTCCATGCCATATGCGATGCGCTTCTTGGTGCCGCGGGCCTGAGGGATATAGGCTTTCACTTCCCCGACAACGATCCTTCCTATAAAGGTATCAGCAGCAAGATACTGCTTGACCGTACCATGAAGCTTATAAGTGAAAAAGGTTACTCGGTAATCAATATCGACTCAACCATATGCCTTGAAAATCCAAAGATCTCGGCCTATGTTCCTGAGATGAAAAAGGTGATCGCAGGGATAGCCGCCGTTGAACCGGATGATGTAGGCATCAAGGCTACCACCACCGAGAAGATGGGATTCACAGGAAGGGAAGAGGGTGTCGTTGCCCTTGCCTCGGTACTCTTAATCCGCCATACCTGACCCTGTTTTTACACAGGGTTGCCATGTTGTCCTTTTTCTTTATTAACAACACGTTTAAAAGGCAAATATCCGTTAAAAGATACCAAGCGCTTCTTCAATAATTTCTGTATCGGCCTCATATGGCAGGGTAGCTGTCAGCAGCGGATTGCCCTGCATTGCCCGCCCGAGGGTCAGCCTGGCGCCCTGGTTACCTGCCCAGCTTCTGCGGGCTATCCCATTGTTAACGTCCCAGTGGAGCATCATTTCAATCTTCCTGTCAGTATCAGCAGTACCGTCGAGCAGCATGCCGAAGCCGCCGTTTATCACTTCGCCCCAGCCCACTCCTCCACCGTTATGCAGAGACACCCAGGTGGCTCCCCTGAAGGCATCACCAATGACGTTCTGTACCGACATATCGGCGGTGAATGAAGAGCCGTCGTATATATCCGAAGTCTCCCTGAACGGTGAATCAGTTCCCGAGACATCGTGATGATCGCGGCCGATGACCACAGGAGCTGAAAGAGTCCCCTCTCCCACAGCCCTGTTTAAAGCCCTGGCAAGAGAGATCCTCCCTGCGGCATCAGCATACAATATCCTTGCCTGCGAACCTACAACAAGATTATTGCTTCCCGCTTCCCTTATCCAATGGAGGTTATCTGCGAGCTGGTCTTTTATTTCCGCAGGTGCTGTAAGCATCATCTTCTCAAGAACACCGGCGGCAATACGGTCACTGGCGGCAAGATCGGACGGTTCATTTGAACAGCATACCCATCTGAAGGGACCGAAACCAAAGTCAAAGCACACCGGCCCCATTATTGACTGAACATATGAAGGGTATCTGAAGCTCCCGGCGCTGTCAAGGATATCGGCACCAGCCCTCGATGCTTCGAGCAGAAAAGCATTACCATAGTCGAAGAATACAGTACCCCGGGCGGTATGGCGATTTATGGCGTCCACCTGCCGCCTCAGTGACGACCTGACAAGCTCCCTGAACCGGCCGGGTTCTCTGACCATCATCGTGTTTGATTCTTCAAATGAGACTGTGGCCGGATAATAACCACCCGACCAGGGATTATGAAGTGAGGTCTGATCAGAGCCTATATCGACAAAAATATCATTCTCAGCCAGTGCTTCCCAAAGGTCAACTATATTTCCCAGGAAGGCCAGTGAAACCAGCTCATCGCCATCCCTGGCCTGCTTTATACGTGATACGATGTCTCCCTTGCCTTCGATGACCTCGTCGACCCAACCCTGTTTATATCTCTTCATCGCTGCTGCAGGATTTATCTCTGCCACAACCGCTATCAGACCGGCTATCTTTGAAGCTTTTGGCTGAGCCCCCGACATACCACCAAGGCCTGACGACACAAAGAGCTTTCTTTGCCGCGATGAAGCTCCAGCCCCGGTAAGCCTTCGTGCTGCATTCATTATAGTAATGGTAGTTCCATGAACTATTCCCTGGGGACCGATATACATGTAAGAGCCGGCTGTCATCTGGCCATACTGTGAAACTCCAAGGGAACTGAAACGTTCAAGATGGTCGGGCGAGGAATAATTTGGTATTACAAGTCCGTTTGTCACCACAACCCTGGGTGCCATGGCATGCGAAGGGAATAATCCAAGCGGATGTCCGGAATAAATTACCAGGGTCTGTTCATCAGTCATGAGGGAGAGATATTTCATAACAAGTCTGTACTGGGCCCAGTTCTGAAAGACAGCCCCGTTTCCCCCATAGGTTATCAGTTCTTGGGGATGCTGTGCCACCTTTGGGTCGAGGTTATTTGATATCATAAGCATGATTGCCGCAGCAGCTTTTGAACGGTGAGGGTAGTCTTCAAAATGCCTGGCTTTTATCTCATATGAAGGCTTGAACCTGTACATATAGATTCTGCCGAAATCCTTAAGCTCACGGGCAAACTCACCGGCCAGAACCTTATGAAACTCAGGCGGAAAATACCTGAGGGCATTCCTGAGAGCCATTCTTTTCTCCCCCGGATCAAGAATATCCTTTCTCACCGGTGCATGACTGACGCCTGAATCCCTGGGGGGCAATTCAGGAAGAGACTCCGGGATTCCTTCTGATATCAATTTCCTGAAATCTGAGACATCCATAGCTGTTAATGTTGGTTACCACAAGTAAAATTAAATAATTATGATGACAAGTGGTGGAGAGTTGATATGGGACAGCAGAGCCGGAAAATAAAAAAGCTCCTTAACCATGCCGGCTAAGGAGCTTATTCTGCAGGAGAGCCTGATGTCAGGCCTGACTCTCTTTTATAATTTCATCATCGACCAGTATGCGCCCGCAGTATTCGCAAACGATTATTTTCTTTCTTGATCTGATGTCGAGCTGTCTCTGGGGTGGAATCTGGTTGAAACAGCCCCCGCAGGCATCGCGCTGTACAGGAACAACGGCCAGACCGTTTCTGGCATTCGACCGGATTCTTTTGTATGCTGTCAGCAGTCTGTCCTCAATAAGGGTCTGTATCTTTTCGGATTTATTGTAAAGACCTTCCTCTTCCTTCTGGGTATCTGAGATAATCTCATCGAGCTCGTTTCTCTTGTTATCAAGATCCATCGAGCGTTCAGCAAATGTGGCTTCGGATTCGGCTATGACAGCTTTTTTCTCTTCCATCTGAGCATTAAACTCACGAATCTTCTTATTGAATAATTCAATCTCAAGGTTTTGATACTCAATCTCCTTTGAAAGAGAATCAAACTCCCTGTTGTTTCTTACATTTTTCTGCTGATCTTCATATTTCTTAATAAGAGCCTGAGCTTCAATGATTTCATTGTTTTTCTTCTGAACCGACTTTTCCAGAACAACAACCTCTTCCCTGAAGTTACCAAGACGTGTTTCAAGGCCTGCGATTTCATCCTCAAGGTCCTGAACCTCAAGAGGTAGTTCTCCCCTGAGTGTTTTTATCTTGTCTATTTCTGAGTCAACAAGCTGCAAACGATAGAGAGCTCTGAGCTTCTCTTCAACAGATATGTCAGCTTCGTGTGTCTTAACCTTTTCCATTATAAAGATAGTTTATCGGATTCGTATTTATTTCAGAAAACCGGAGTGCAAATTTAGGGAATTTTTTAATAACCAGATCATAAATAATCTGAACTGCAAATTTTTCTGTCTCGTAATGTCCCGCATCAGCTATAAGTATATCACTTCCTGCATCGGCGAAGTTATGATACCG
>JAVEZD010000011.1:0-9739 GCA_034003165.1 Bacteroidales bacterium
GATGAAAGATGACATTAAAAAAGTAGTGATCCTGGGCTCCGGTGCTCTTAAGATAGGTGAAGCCGGCGAGTTTGATTATTCAGGTTCACAGGCTCTTAAAGCACTCCGGGAAGAAGGTATAAGCACAGTACTCATCAATCCGAATATAGCTACTGTGCAGACCTCGGAAGGACTGGCGGACAAGATTTATTTCCTTCCGGTAACACCTTACTTTGTTGAACAGGTGATAGCTAAGGAGAAGCCCGACGGGATACTCCTTTCTTTTGGCGGGCAGACGGCTCTTAACTGTGGAACTGAGCTTTTCAGAAACGGTATCTTCGATAAGTATTCCGTAAAAGTACTGGGCACTCCTGTCAGGGCCATCATGGACACTGAGGACAGGGAGCTTTTTGTAAGGAAGCTCGACGAGATTGATGTAAGGACACCCAGGAGCATTGCCGTTTCGGGAGTTGATGAAGCAGTTGAAGCCGCATCACGGCTTGGTTATCCGGTAATAATACGTGCAGCCTATACACTTGGAGGACAGGGCAGCGGATTTGCAGGAGACCGTAACGAACTGCAGCAGCTGGCAAGCAAGGCATTTTCATATACAGGTCAGATTCTTGTCGAAGAATCACTAAAAGGATGGAAGGAAGTTGAATATGAGGTAGTGAGGGATAAATATGATAACTGTATTACAGTGTGCAACATGGAGAACTTTGATCCGCTCGGAATTCATACGGGCGAAAGCATTGTAGTTGCTCCCTCCCAGACCCTTACAAACAGTGAATACCATAAGCTTAGAGAATTATCAATAAAAATCATCCGACACATCGGCATCATTGGAGAGTGCAATGTACAATATGCGCTGTCTCCCGATTCTGAGGACTACAGGGTTATAGAGGTCAATGCAAGGCTCTCAAGGTCGAGTGCCCTGGCTTCAAAAGCCACAGGTTACCCACTGGCCTTCATTGCAGCCAAACTTGGTATAGGATATGGACTTCATGAACTAAAGAACTCTGTAACGAAAAATACAACTGCGTGCTTTGAACCTGCACTTGACTATATAGTATGTAAGATACCCCGCTGGGATCTTAATAAATTTGAGGGTGTCTCTCATCAGATAGGCAGCAGCATGAAGAGTGTAGGTGAGGTGATGGCCATTGGAAAGACCTTTGAGGAAGCCATTCAGAAAGGCCTGAGGATGATAGGCCAGGGGATGCATGGTTTTACGGGGAACAGGGAACTCGACTTCTCCGACATAGAACGTGAACTATCGGAGCCCACCGACATGAGGATATTTTCTATTGCCGAAGCCCTCGAGAAGAAAATGCCCGTCGACAGGATATATGAACTAACCCGGATAGACAAATGGTTTCTTTATAAGCTTAGGAATATAATAGAGATCAAGGATGAACTCTGCACAATGGACAACCTTGAATCAGTTCCTGAGGATCTGATAAGGAATGCCAAAGTATATGGATTCAGCGATTTCCAGATTGCCAGGCATGTCCTTAAGCCTGAAGCCGGACAGATTCATGAGGCACTGATGAAAGTCAGGAATTACAGAAAATCCCTGGGTATACTACCATATGTTAAACAGATTGACACGCTTGCCGCAGAATATCCGGCAATGACAAACTACCTCTACCTCACATACAGTGCTTCCGAAAATGATATTGACTTCCCTCACGACAAGAGATCAGTTATAGTACTCGGATCGGGGGCCTACAGGATAGGCTCGAGCGTTGAGTTTGACTGGTGTTCGGTTAACGCTGCCGACACGATAAAGAAAGAGGGTTTCCGTTCTGTGATGATTAACTACAATCCTGAGACAGTAAGTACCGACTACGATACCTGCGACAGGCTTTATTTCGATGAACTGACCTTTGAGAGAGTGCTCGACATAATCGACCTTGAAGAACCGGGAGGAGTTATTGTCTCTGTAGGTGGACAGATACCCAATAACCTTGCCATGAGGCTGTTCAATGAGAACGTGCCGGTTCTCGGCACTTCACCTGTCTCAATCGACAGGGCCGAGAACAGACATAAATTTTCAAATATGTGCGACACCCTCCGCATCGATCAGCCGGCCTGGAAGGAACTTACTTCAATTGATGATATTAATGAATTCGTCGACCGTATTGGTTTCCCCGTATTGATCCGTCCCTCCTATGTACTTTCCGGGGCGGCCATGAACGTGGTATCAAACAGGAACGAGCTTGTACATTACCTCGAACTTGCCGCCCGGGTATCAAAACAGTACCCGGTGGTGGTATCAGAGTTCATAGAAAATGCCAAGGAGATAGAGATTGATGCCGTGGCAGAGAAAGGAGAGATACTGGCTTATGCAATCAGCGAACATGTTGAATTTGCAGGGGTTCATTCAGGCGATGCCACCATCGTCTTCCCTGCCCAGAAGATTTATTTTGAAACAGCCCGACGTATAAAACGTATTTCAAGACAGATAGCAAGTGAACTTAACATCACCGGACCTTTCAACATGCAGTTTCTGGCTAAAGACAACAATATAAAAGTCATTGAGTGCAATCTGAGAGCCAGCCGCAGTATGCCCTTTGTATCAAAAGTACTTAAGACAAATCTGATAGAGCTGGCTACACAGGTTATGCTGGGAGTGGCTGCAGGCAAACCAAATAAATCTGTATTTGATCTCGACTATGTCGGCGTTAAGGCTCCCCAGTTCAGTTTCTCCCGACTGGCAAAGGCAGACCCTGTACTTGGTGTCGATATGTCGTCAACAGGAGAGGTCGGATGTATTGGAGAGGGTTTCTATGAAGCTATCCTCAAAGCCATGTTTTCAGTTGGATACCGCGTCCCGGTAAAAAGCATACTCCTTTCAACCGGACCCGCCCGCTCGAAGGTTGAACTACTCAACAGCGCAAGGGCTCTGCGTGCCAGGGGCCATAAGCTTTACGCCACAAGAGGTACCCGCGAGTTCCTTGTAAATGCCGGGATTGATGCCGAAGTTGCTTACTGGCCGGATGAGAACAGATCTCCCAATACCATAGATCTTATTAAAAGCCGTGAAGTCGACCTTGTTGTCAATATTCCCAAAGACCTTAGCGCTTCTGAACTTCAGAACGACTATTCAATAAGACGCAACGCCGTCGATTTTAACATTCCGCTTCTTACTAACGCAAGACTGGCGAGCGCCTTCATCCTTGCCTTCTGCCGGCTCGATATTAAAGATCTGGCAATAAAAAGCTGGGATGAATATTAAAATTATCTCCCGGCTTTTTGTATTATGGAAGATCATTTTTCAATAAAACACCAATATGCTTAATATAAGAAAAGCAGTCCCTGCCGATGCACCGGCAATAGCCGGTTTCCAGGTAAGCATGGCCCTTGAGACTGAACAGCTCATACTCGACAAGCCCACTGTTATAAAAGGAGTTGAGGCTCTCTTTACCGATCCATCCAAAGGCAACTACTACGTGGCCGAGTCGGATGAAGGAGTCGTTGCTTCGCTCCTGATAACCTATGAATGGAGCGACTGGAGAAATGCCAACGTCTGGTGGATCCAGTCAGAATATGTCATCCCAGGATACAGAAGAAAGGGCATCTTCAGGAAGCTATACACCTATATAAAAGATCTTGCCGTAGAGCAGGATGTTGCCGGACTGAGACTCTATGTGGAGCCGGAAAACAGGAGAGCCAGGCAGACCTACGAATCACTGGGTATGAGTTCCGGTCACTATGCCTTCTATGAATGGATGAGGAAATGAAAAATGGAATGGCTGCCACTCATACTACTCCTTCCTTACCTCCTGCTCCTCTTAAATCTGTATAAAAAGCTAAAGTCTGTAAGACCCTACAGGGCAGAAAAAGGAATAAACACCTTTATATCGGTAGTGGTTGCCTGCCGGAATGAAGAAAGTAAGCTTCCCGGACTTCTTGAATCGCTGTCACTTCAGGATTATAACCACGAAATGTTTGAGCTTATTGTTGTCGACGATAACTCTGAAGACAATACACGTGATCTGGCACTCAGCTATAAAGGAATAAAAAACCTTAAGGTATTGGTCAACAGGGGAACGGGAAAGAAAAGAGCGATCGCTACAGGAGTTGAAGATGCTGCAGGAGAACTGATAGTGACAACCGATGCCGACTGCAGCATGGGGAAGGGCTGGCTGACAACAATTGTATCCTTTTATTTAAGTGAAAGTCCTGATCTGATAATAGCACCCGTCGGACTGACAGGTGGCAAAGGTTTTTTTATGAACTTCCAGGAGCTGGAGTTCCTGAGCCTTCAGGGTGTCAGCGCAGGGGCGGCGGCATCAGGGAATGCAGTTATGTGTAATGGTGCAAATCTGGCTTTCAGAAAAGAGGTATACCTGAGAAACCTTGATAATCTCCATTTTGATATCAACACCGGTGACGATATTTTTCTGCTTCACGCTATAAAGAAAGAGCTTAGTCCAAAAATAAAATGGCTCGAGTCGGGCGAGGCCAGAGTAACAGCTTCTTCACAACCGGATATTTCTTCCTTCATCCTCCAGAGAAGAAGGTGGATATCAAAGTGGAGAATTTATGATGACAGGCTGACTATAATAACAGGAGCCTTCACCTTCGCCGCTGCACTGGTCCCGCTCTTCCTGATGGCGGCATCGGCAGTATCGGCAAGGTTTTTTCTGCCACTGCTTGCCTTCCTTGCCCTGAAGTCAATTCCCGACTATCTTATATTATCAGACACTGCAACCAGATATGGAAGAAGAAGTCTGCTTCATTGGTTTATCCCTTCACAACTGGTATATCCGTTTTATGTACTGGTGGTTGCCGGCACTGAGATCTTCAGGCACAGAAAAAAAAGGTTAGTTGCCCATCTCTGAAAGGAACTTGATACGCACAAGCCTAATCTCCTCTTCCTCAAACTCATTGCCCAGCTCGTCGATGGCTTCCTGAAGAGAGTCTGACTCAGCCTCCTCCCTGAAATAGGAGTAGATGTCGCGCTGCCTCTCATCATCGACCATTAAATTTATGTAGTAGTCGAGGTTGATCCTTGTCCCTGAGTTTACTATAGCCTCAATCTCTGAAAGAAGTTCACCCATCTCAAGTCCTTTTGCCTCAGCAATATCCTCGAGCGGACGTTTCATATCAATGCTTTGAATTATATAAACCTTTAATCCCGATTTATTAACTACTGACTTAACAACCATATCGAGGGGGCGTATGATCTCCTTCTCTTCAACATATTTCTTTATTATATCCACAAATTCGGCCCCGTATCTCTGAGCTTTACCGGCTCCGACACCCGAGATATTCTGAAGTTCATCCAATGTCACAGGGTACTGGATGGCCATATCCTCAAGTGAAGGATCCTGGAAGATTACAAAGGGAGGAACTTCCTTAAGCTTTGAGATTTTCTTTCGCAGATCCTTCAGAATGCTGAACAACTCCTCGTCGACAGCGGCTGTCCTGGCCCCGAAAGCATTTTCCTCATCTGAGGTATCTGCATAGTCGTGATCTTCAGCCAGCATGAAGGAACTGGGTTTCTCAAGGAAACTGAGACCTTTGGGGGTGACCTTAAGCAATCCGTAATTCTCGATATCCTTTGTGAGAAGTTTTTCAATCAGGGCCTGCCTGATGACCATGTTCCAGAACTTTTCATCCTTCTCCTCTCCTATTCCGAAGAATTCAAGTTTATGATGTTTATAGGATTTTATTGCTGAGGTGACTTTCCCCGAGAGTATGTTGGCTATGTGATCGGCCTTAAATTTCTCTTTGACGGCAAGGATGGTCTCGATGACATTCACTACGGCATCACTGCCTTCAAACTGGGCCTTTGGATGCAGGCAGTTGTCACAGGCTTCACAGTTCTCCTCAGGATATTCCTCCCCGAAATAATGAAGCAGCAATTTCCTCCGGCAAACTGAAGATTCCGCATAGGACACAGTCTCAAGAAGAAGCTGTTTGCCTATCTCCTGTTCGGCAATAGGTTTGCCCTGCATAAATTTTTCAAGCTTAACTATATCGTTGTAGCTGTAGTAGGCAATACAGTTTCCTTCTCCGCCATCCCTGCCAGCTCTTCCCGTCTCCTGATAGTAGCCCTCGAGGCTTTTAGGGATGTCATAATGTATTACGAACCTCACATCGGGTTTGTCAATTCCCATTCCGAAAGCTATGGTCGCTACGATCACATCGGCCTCTTCCATAAGAAACTTATCCTGGTTAAGGGTACGGGTAGCAGAGTCCATCCCTGCATGATAGGGAAGGGATTTTATTCCGTTGACCTTCAGCGTTTCAGCAAGCTCTTCAACTTTTTTACGGCTCAGACAGTAAATAATACCCGATTTGCCGGGATTATTCTTTATGTATCTGATTATCTCCCTTGTCACATCCTGTTTTGACTTTACTTCATAGTAAAGGTTTGGTCTGTTGAAGGATGACTTAAAGACATCTGCATCGAGTATTCCCAGGTTCTTCTGGATGTCGTGCTGGACCTTGGGGGTGGCAGTGGCTGTAAGGGCAATGATGGGTGAACGGCCTATCACATCTATTATAGGTCTGATCCGGCGGTATTCAGGTCTGAAATCGTGCCCCCACTCAGAAATACAATGTGCCTCATCCACAGCATAAAACGATATATCAATATTTCTTAGGAAATCAATATTATCTTCCTTGGTAAGTGATTCCGGAGCAACATACAAAAGCTTGGCTTTCCCTGACATAACATCTCTCTTAACCCTTGCTATCTCAGTTTTGGTAAGCGAAGAATTAAGGAAATGAGCAACATCATCATCAGTACTGAAGTTGCGCATCGCATCAACCTGGTTTTTCATAAGGGCAATAAGCGGAGAGATCACAATGGCTGTCCCGCTCTTCATTACAGCCGGTAACTGATAGCAAAGTGATTTTCCTCCCCCGGTGGGCATCAGAACAAAAGTGTCGCGCCCTGAAAGTACATTTTGTATTATTGATTCCTGATTTCCCTTAAAAGTATCAAAACCGAAATACTTTTTAAGATGATCATGAATAGTCGGATCATTGTGCATTTTATTCCCTCAGATAATTATTACTACTCCTTTTTTGCTTAATTCAACCGTCTAGATAAAGTTAATGAATTTATTTATCATTCAACAGTTTTTTTAATATTAACATTTTTAACAATATCGCTCTCAGGGATAAAAGTCAAATTTATTAACGCCATGTGATAAATATTGTTTTGCAAAATAAGATTTATCATCTTTACACACTGAATTTAACTAACATCATTGATTCTTCCGGATGGCACTTAAAAGAAAACAATACGGGTCGAATGAAGGAGAGATGTCATTTCTTGAGCATCTTGAGGAACTGAGATGGCATATTATCAGATCGGTACTTGCAATAGTAATTCTGATGATAGCTGCTTTCGTTTTTAAAAATTTCATATTTGATATGGTAATCCTGGCCCCAAAAAATCCAGGGTTCTTTACAAACAGAGTCTTGTGTGAGCTTGGACAACTGGTCCATATCCAGGCACTTTGTATAAATACAACTCCCTTCGAGCTCATAAACATCAAAATGTCGGGTCAGCTGACCACCCATATTGCTGTTTCAATGGTGGCAGGGGTAATTCTTGCCTTTCCCGTCATCCTCTGGGAGTTCTGGAAATTTTTTGAACCTGCCCTTCATTCCAGTGAAAAACAGCATGCCAGAGGAGCTGTTCTGGCAGCAACCCTTCTTTTCTTTACAGGAGTTCTGTTCGGTTATTATATGCTGGCTCCCCTGTCGGTCCATTTCCTTACATCATATCAGGTAAGTGCGGATGTAACAAACCAGATAAACATAAGATCGTACATAGGAACCCTTTCGTCTATCTGTCTTGCAACCGGACTTATCTTCGAGCTGCCTATCGTTACCTATTTTCTTACAAAGATCGGTATTATCAATCCTTCATTCTTAAAGAAGTACAGGAGACATGCTATTGTTATTATAGTAATTCTGGCTGCCATAATAACACCTCCCGATGTATTTTCCCAGGCACTGGTGTGCATCCCGCTGCTTATCCTTTATGAAATAGGTATCGTCATTTCGAAAAGGGTTGTTAAGAAAAAGGAAAAGGACCATGCCGACTTCATGAATAATAACTCCTGACTGAAAGTAATATCACATACAAAAGATGAAACTTTACACTGAAAACCTTATAAAAAAATATCGCACCAGGACTGTTGTCGACAAGGTTTCAGTGGAGGTTGAACAGGGGGAGATCGTTGGCCTGCTTGGTCCTAATGGTGCAGGCAAAACCACCACCTTCTACATGATAGTTGGTCTTATCAGACCCAGCGAAGGTAAAATATACCTCGACTCCGAGGATATTACCAGCCTTCCCGTTTACAGAAGGGCAAGGCGCGGGATAGGCTATCTTGCACAGGAAGCTTCAGTATTCAGAAACCTCTCTGTTGAGGATAATATTAAAGCCGTACTGGAGGTATCGGGGTTCCCCAGGGAAGAACAACAAGAAAGGCTGGAGATGCTTCTTAATGAATTCGGACTCCAGAAGATAAGAAAGAGCAAAGGTATTCAGCTCTCAGGTGGTGAAAGGAGAAGAACGGAGATAGCCAGAGCCCTGTCTCTCAAACCCAGGTTCATACTTCTCGATGAACCCTTTGCAGGAGTCGACCCCATTGCCGTCGAAGACATCCAGGAGATTGTCTCAAAGCTCAGGGATAAAAACATAGGAATTCTCATAACCGATCATAATGTTCATGAGACCCTGTCAATAACCGACAGAGCCTACCTCCTCTTCGAAGGTCAGATACTTAAGTCGGGAACAGCCACCCAGCTTGCCGATGATGAACATGTAAGAAAAGTATACCTCGGCAAAAACTTTGAGCTGCGCCGGTAATTGCCTCTGTTTGTTTTAATAATATTTTTCTATACTTTTGCGGAGATTTTTTTTGCGGATGTGTCGTAATTGGTAGCCGAGCAAGACTTAGGATCTTGTGTCTTAATGACGTGGGGGTTCGAGTCCCTTCATCCGCACAAACACAGACCGCCTGTAACGATCGATAAATATATGCGTTCTGGCGGTTTTTAAATTGACACTTAACAATTAAAGAATGAATATCACAAAGGAAAACATCAATGATCTGAATGCAGTTCTTAAAGTTCAGGTTGAGAAGAATGATTACGAGGAAAAGGTTGAGAAAGTTCTGAAAGATTACCGCAAAAAAGCCAACATCAAAGGATTCCGTCCCGGCATGGTTCCAATAGGACTGGTAAGGAAGATGTATGGTAAGGCTGTTCAGCTTGATGAAATCAACAAGCTTGTTTCAGAAAGCATTCAGAAATACCTTGGTGATGAGAAGATTGAGATCCTTGGTGATCCCCTCCCAAAAAGTGATGAAAACGACCTTATAGACCTGGATAACCAGGAAGACTTCACATTCTCATTCGAACTCGGGCTGGCTCCTTCTTTCGAACTTAAACTGACCAAGAAAAATAAGGTACCCTACTACGAGATAGCTGTAAGCGATGAGATGAAGGATAAATTTGTCCAGAACTATGCCCGCCGTTTCGGGGAATTCGTGAAGGCTGAAAGCACTACCGAAAACGATCTGGTTAAAGGAAATGTTGAAGCAATCGACGAAAACGGAAATAGCCTTCCCGAAGGTCCTGCAGCCGAAGACACCTCTCTGGCTATCAATGTTATCAAAGACGAAGAGATAAAGAATCTCTTTCTTGGAAAAGCAGCAGGCGATGCAATTGACTTTGACATAAAAAAAGCTCTTCCCAACGAAGGTGAGATTGCCGGATT
>JAVEZD010000011.1:9839-22984 GCA_034003165.1 Bacteroidales bacterium
TGGTTAAGATAGAGACAAAAAATGTTACCGACGAAGAGTTTAACAAGCTTTTCGAATAGTAATCAACACCTTGCGCTTCTGTTTTTTATTTTTTTATCTTTGACAATTAACTTAAGACAACCTGAATATGAATACTATCGATGATTTTGGAAAATTTGCCCGGAGCAAACGTGGTATTGGCAGCCTTGGTCTTCATAAATATGCTTCCATATCAAGCAGCTATATCTCACCTACAATCATTGAGGAAAGACAACTTAATGTGGCCTCGATGGATGTCTTCTCAAGACTGATGATGGACAGGATAATATTCCTTGGCCTGCCCATCGATGACTATGTGGCCAATATCATCCAGGCTCAGTTGCTATACCTCGATTCATCTGATCCGGGGAAAGATATCCAGATTTATTTTAATACTCCGGGAGGCTCAGTAAGTGCAGGACTTGGGATTTATGATACCATGCAGTACATCTCAGCCGATGTGGCAACTATCTGTACAGGAATGGCCGCCTCAATGGGCGCCGTGCTGCTCACTGCCGGGACAAAAGGGAAAAGATCAGCTCTCAGGCATTCCAGGATAATGATACACCAGCCCATGGGCGGAGTGGAAGGACAGGCTTCCGACATTGAAATCCAGACAAGGGAGATACTGAAAGTCAGACGTGAGCTATACGAAATCATTGCAAATCACTCGGGCAATCCCATCGAAAAAGTTGAAAAAGACTCAGACCGTGATCATTGGATGACCTCACTGGAAGCCAAAGAATACGGTATGATAGACGAGATTCTTCAGAAACAGGGATAACATTACCTTATGGATAAATGCTCATTTTGCGGAAGGACAAAGAAAGAGGTCAACATGCTTATTGCTGGTCTCGAAGGACATATATGTGACCATTGTATTGAACAGGCTCATGCCATAATGAACGAGGAGCTTGTTTCAAAACACAAACATACCTTCGACAACATCAACCTTCTTAAACCTGCCGAAATAAAAAGCTTCCTCGACCAGTATGTCATTGGCCAGGATATGGCTAAAAGAATAATCTCTGTAGCTGTTTACAACCATTACAAGAGGTTGATGCAGAAGAATGAGCCTGATGATATTGAAATAGAAAAATCAAATATTATCCTTGTGGGGGAAACCGGTACAGGTAAGACTCTCCTGGCCCGTACAGTGGCTAAGATGCTCCATGTCCCTTTTACAATAGTCGACGCCACAGTCCTTACCGAAGCCGGATACGTCGGGGAAGATATTGAAAGTCTCCTGACAAGGCTACTGCAGAATGCCGATTATGATGTTAAAGCAGCTGAAAAAGGTATTGTCTTTATCGACGAGATCGACAAGATAGCCCGTAAGGGTGATAACCCTTCCATAACCCGCGATGTGTCGGGTGAAGGGGTCCAGCAGGGCCTCCTTAAACTGCTGGAAGGCTCTATAGTAAACGTACCTCCTCAGGGCGGAAGAAAACATCCGGAACAGAAAATGATACCTGTCGATACCAAGAATATCCTCTTTATATGTGGCGGCGCCTTTGAGGGTATCGACAAGAAAATTGCACAGAGGCTAAATACCAAGGTGGTGGGCTACGGAGCCTCTAAATCACGCGAAAGGATCGACAGAAACAACCTCTTGCAGTATGTTGCGCCAATGGACCTGAGGGCTTACGGACTTATCCCCGAGATCATCGGAAGACTTCCGGTACTTACCTATCTGAATCCTCTCGACAGGGAAGCACTCAGGGCTATTCTTACACAGCCCAAAAATGCCATAACACTTCAATATATCAAGCTGTTCAAAATGGACAATATAGAACT
The DNA here is from genome assembly GCA_034003165.1 of Bacteroidales bacterium. GTDB lineage: Bacteria > Bacteroidota > Bacteroidia > Bacteroidales > VadinHA17 > LD21. The sequence goes on from JAVEZD010000011.1 coordinate 11,655, forward strand.
GACCTTTACTGATGAGGTTCTGGATTATATTGTCGATAAAGCAATCGAATTCAAGCTTGGTGCCAGGGGACTGCGGTCAATATGTGAGGCAATCATGCTGGATGCCATGTTTGAGATGCCTTCATCTGCTTCTAATGAACTTACTGTGACAGCCGACTATGCCAGCCATAAACTGGCACGAATAGATATGAAGGTACTGAAAGCTTCGTAACAGACCTTAACTGGTGTCTCAGTCCTTACGCTTTTTCTTATTCCTTCTCTGATAAACAACATAGGTGTAGGGGATGTCATTCCCTTCCCTGTGCTCCTCCTTTTCAATGACCTGCCACTTCCTCATGTCTATCTTTGGGAAAAAAACATCTGCCGGTGCTTTCATGTGAACATGGGTTATATAAAGCCTGTCGGCCAGGGGCATGAACTGCCTGTAAACAGACCCGCCTCCAATAACAAATACCTCTTCCCCGTTTTCACACTTGCCAAGGGCGTCTTCAATGGAATAGGCTGTAACCGAACAATCAATACATTCACCCGGGAGGTCAGTAATAACTATGTTCTTCCTTCCGGGAAGAGGCTTCAGGGGAAGCGACTCCCACGTCCTCTTACCCATTATCACTGCCTTGCCGCCTGTCAGCCTTTTAAACCTTTTAAGGTCTTCAGGAATATGCCAGAGAAGGTCATTGTCTTTCCCAATACCCCATTCTTCAGATACTGCAACTATTATTGATATCATACTTTTTGTCAGACAGAAATTTCTCCTTTAATATGTGGATGAGCCATGTAATCCCTGAGTGTAAAATCCTCATACCTGAAGCCATCTATGCTTGTTACAAGCGGATTGATACTCATCGATGGAAGTGAATAAGGCTCCCTGGTAAGCTGAAGCTTCACCTGATCCACATGGTTCAGGTAAATATGGGCATCTCCCAGGGTATGAACAAAATCACCAGGCTTCAATCCTGTTACCTGTGCAACCATCATTGTAAGCAAAGCATACGAGGCTATGTTGAAAGGAACGCCCAGAAAGATGTCACAGCTTCTCTGATAAAGCTGGCACGACAGTCTTCCTCCTGAAACATAGAACTGGAAAAGAATATGGCAGGGAGGCAGGGCCATCCTGTCAATTTCTCCAACATTCCATGCACTTACAATATGACGTCTTGAGTCAGGAGTCTCCTTTATCGATTTTATCACTCCTGCCAGCTGGTCTATTTTTTCACCACCCCCAGCAGGCCACGAACGCCACTGCGATCCATATACCGGCCCCAGGTTTCCTTCACTGTCGGCCCACTCATCCCATATCCTTACTCCGTTCTCTTTCAGATAACCTGTATTGGTCGAGCCCGAGATAAACCACAACAGCTCATGAATGATTGATTTCAGGTGAAGCTTTTTTGTAGTAAGTGCAGGGAATCCCTCTTCAAGGTTGAACCTCATCTGATAACCAAAAACACTTATGGTTCCCGTCCCGGTCCTGTCATCCTTCCTTGTCCCGTTGGTAAGAACATGATCGAGCAGATCAAGATATTGCTTCATCTTACGGATACTATTTTGGTGAGATCCTGGCTAACCAGCCTCCCCCGGGGGCCATTTTAAGCTTAATTTTCTCGCCCTGTCCGGCTTCTGTCACTGTATGCCTGTAGTCTTCAGCATACCTGTCAGCATTGATCCCGTCAGAAAAGATCTCGATTCTGTACTTTCCTGCCGGAAGGAATGACAGGTCCAGTTCCATCTCCCTCTCTGTCCAGTCAGTAAGACCTCCCACATACCAGTTGTCACCCGAGCGCCTTGCCATAAGCAGATAATCCCCGATCCTGGCTTCCGCGACATGGATGTCGTCCCAGACTACAGGAATATCGCTTATGAAGTCAGTACATTCCTGTTCCTTCCTGTACTGTGAAGGCGAATCTGCAAGCATCTGCAGAGGGCTTTCATAGATGACATACAGAGCCATCTGGTGAACCCTGGTACCCTGACTGGCGGGCCGTGAGTTATGGGGTGTGAAGTTCATCCTTTCCATATTGGTCATGGCGCCCGGGGTATAGTCCATAGGACCGGCGACCATCCTTATAAATGGAAGCATCAGATCATGATCGGGAGTTATATCCCTGCTCCATTTACAGTTTTCGAGTCCTTTTACGCCCTCCCTGGTAAGCACATTGGGCCATGTCCTTCCAATGCCGTCAGGTTTATATGCTCCGTGAAAATCGACAAGCAGATGATGCTCAGCTGCCTTCCTGGCCGTTTCATGATAGAAATTAACCATCTTCTGATCGTCCCTCTGCATGAAATCAACCTTTATTCCCTTTGCCCCCCATTTCTCATAAAGAGTCACCGCCTCATCAATACTGTCATGGAAAGTCTTCCAGATAACCCAAAGTATGACACCCACATTTTTACTTTCGGCGTAGCGGCATAGCTCAGGTATGTCTATGTCAGGGATGGATTCGAGAACCGTACCCCTGCGGTACCATCCTTCGTCGAGTATAATATACTCAAGACCATTCTCCGATGCAAAATCTATATAGTGCTTGTAAGTGTCATTGTTAATACCTGCCCTGAAATCAACCCCGAAAACATTATTATCGTTCCACCAGTCCCATGCCACCTTCCCGGGCTTCACCCACGAAGGATCGGGAATCTGGCATGGAGTGGCCAGCCTGTAAACCATATCACTTTCAAGGAGACCTCCATCATCTTCTGATATTATGAAAACCCTCCAGGGGAAAGTCCTGCTGCCTCCCGTTTGAGCTATATAATCCTTTGTTTTGGTCACAAACTCATCCCTGTCACCTCTGAGGGTCTCCTCGTCGGGATATTGAGGCCATACTCCGGCCAGTTTTCCCGGACCCGCACCACGAAGCCACATACCCGGGTAGTCGATGATATCTGACTCGGTCATGAGTACATTAACCCCATCTGATATGAAAAGAGCCGGAAGACTTGCCAGATGACGCTCTCCTATTGTGTCGAGACGTGTGTCTATATAGGTTCTTTCATTATGTGACATGAAGCCACCTTCAAGGGGATACCATGAAGAGGATCCGGAAGCAAACTCAAACTCCGAAACCTCGCTTTTTACAATAAGCTCACCCCTGAACGTGGTTTTGAACCTGTATGCTACACCATCATCATAGACCCTGAACTCAACAGTAATACCTGATCTGTAAACAATCTCCAGGATATTGCAGTTATTCGGAACCTCTGATCTTTTATTATTTACCTCGGGTTTTAACACTTCCCTGAGGGTACTGACTGATGCCTTCCTGACCCTGTCGGCTTCGCCCGGGAGCACCCTCCCGTCGCCAAGTACCATGGCCAGACCGGCTGATTTAATAATCTCCTTATCTCCGAAGGAAACCTTCCATGAGAGCTGGGGGTCGGGAGAAACAGTCAGAACAATCTTACCGTCGGGCGATGTAACTTTCTGATCCTTCCCTGAAAGTAAAACAGATGCATTGATTAATACAAGCAACAATAACAGGCAACGTTTCATGGCAATAGTTTTAATTATTTTATAAATGATATCACTTTCCGGACCCGATGAGCATAAGGGATGAAGCTAGCCTCCGCCTTTCTTCTTTCTCTTTTCTATTTCGTCCCTGATAGCTGCAGCACGTTCGTAATCTTCAGTCCTGACCGATTCATCAATCATCCTGTAAAGCTCGTCTTCAGGATATTTGTCAAATTCAGATTGCCCTGAATCCGCCTCAATGTCATTCCCCGTCTCTTCCTCCTGCTGATTGGTTTCTGTGGGATTCATTGTAATGCCAGCCTTATCGAGTATCTCTTCTGAAATATATATAGGACATCCGAACCTAAGGGAAAGTGCCACCGCATCAGAGGTACGGCTGTCAAGCTCTACCTCCTTATCTCCATTAGTGCATATAAGCTTCGAATAGAAGACACCCTCCTCAAGTTTATATATTACCACCTCGGTAACCGATATGCTGAATTCATCTGCAAAGCTCCTGAACAGATCATGGGTAAGAGGCCTGGGAGGTTCAAGATTCTCAAGCCTTATTACAATGGCCTGAGCTTCAAACCCTCCTATTATTATGGGCACCCTCCTTTCTCCGTCCTCTTCTATCAGAATCAGGGCATATGCTCCCGATTGGGTCTGACTGTATGAGATCCCTAAAACCTTAAGCTTTACCCTTTCCATATCAATTAATTATGAGTCAGAAGAATACCTGATTTTTGTTTGTTCCAGACAAATATAAAGATTATCACTGTACCACAGGGTGCCATAAATCCTTTTTTTTCAACACAGAATTAAGATCATACAAACGACACACTCCTGCTGGCTATCCTGCATAACCACATATCGGTAAAAGTAAAATGAAATAAAAAACAGGGCGAATGATTTGCAAATAATTTAAATTGAATATCTTTGCAGTCCGAAATTCAGACAATCCGAAGGGGCCCGGCGAAGACATATTGATATGATTAATATGCGCCTCACGGAGTAACATAATAATTTACAAAGATGTACGCAATCGTTGAAATTGCAGGTCAGCAGTTTAAAGTTGAAGAAGGAAAAAAGATCTTTACACACAGGCTCGACATTGAGGAGGGTACAAGTATTGATTTTGACAAGGTTCTGCTTATTGCAGGTGATGATAATGTCATTGTCGGTGAACCCGTTATCGATGGAGCAATCGTTGAGGGTAAGGTTCTTGAACATGTCAGGGGTGACAAGGTAATAGTATTTAAAAAGAAACGTAAGAAAGGCTACCGTGTTAAAAACGGACACCGTCAGAACCTTACACAAGTTGAGATAATAAATATCCTTGCCGAGAAATCATCTCCCAGGAAAGCAGCTCCGGTAAAGGAGAAGTCTGCAGCACCTGAAGCTGAAGCTGAAGTACCGGCTGAAAAGAAAGAAACAAAGAAAGCTGCTGTCAAAAAGACTGCTGTAAAGAAAGAAGCTGCTGAGAAAGTTGCTGAGAAAAAAAGCACAGCAAAAAAAGCGGCTGAGAAAAAGCCGGCTGAGAAAAAGACTACAGCCAGGAAATCAGCAGGAGAAAAAAAATAGTATTTGAGAATAACAATTAAAAGATAAAACCATGGCACACAAGAAAGGAGCCGGCAGTTCACGTAACGGCCGCGATTCAGAAAGCAAACGGCTTGGTGTTAAACTGTTCGGAGGACAGACTGTCAAAGCTGGCAACATACTTGTCCGCCAGAGAGGTACCGTCCATAATCCGGGCCTTAATGTAGGTATAGGAAGGGATCATACCCTTTACGCACTTACTGACGGAGAAGTTGAGTTCACAAGGAAAAAAGGTAACAAGTCATTTGTTTCTATTAAGCCTCTGAGCGAATAGACCCTGTTTTTAAGACATTCAGCTCCCGTAATTCTTTTCAAAGCCGAAAAGTAATTACGGGAGTTTTTTATACATTTACACAGGCTTTACAGGGGCCTGCTTTCTTTTTAAATATAGCCAGTTATGTTGACCATTAACCTTATCCGTGACAACAGAGCGTTTGTCATTGAACGCCTCAGGGTGAAAAACTTCAAAGCCGATGAGATAGTTGACACCATAATCAGTCTGGATGCCTCGCGGCGTGAGATCCAGTCAAAAGCTGATAACCTTCAGGCTGAGATGAACCGTATCTCGAAAGAGATAGGATCGCTTATAAAAGGCGGGAAGAAAGAAGAAGCCGGCAAGGCCAGAGAGAACACTTACAAGCTCAAGGAGGAAATAAAAACACTTCTCGATGCTCTGATACCTGTCGAAGCCCGGCTAAGGGAGGAAATCATCCGCCTTCCCAATCTGCCCGACAGCTCCGTAGTCCCCGGATTGGGTGCTGACGACAATGTGATAGTTAAGGAAGGTGGCCCGGTGGTAGTCACCGGCGAGAGCGCCCTGCCCCACTGGGAGCTTATAAAAAAATACGATATCATCGATTTCGACCTGGGAATAAAGCTTACCGGCGCAGGCTTTCCCGTTTACAAGGGTAAAGGAGCAAAGCTCGAGAGAGCTCTTATTGGCTATTTTCTCGACCAGGCCTGCAATGCAGGATATACCGAGATGATGCCTCCTATAATGGTAAATGAGGATTCCGGCTTTGGCACAGGGCAGCTTCCCGACAAGGAAGGACAGATGTACCATGCAACAGCCGACAATTTCTACCTGATTCCCACTGCCGAGGTCCCGGTAACAAATATATACAGAGATGTCATCCTTAACGGAGAAGACCTGCCTGTTAAAAATGTGGCCTATACTCCATGCTTCAGACGCGAAGCGGGTTCATGGGGTGCACATGTACGAGGCCTTAACAGGCTCCATCAGTTCGACAAGGTGGAGATAGTGCAGATCGCCCACCCCGACCACTCCTACAGGGCTCTCGACGAAATGGTAAGTCACGTTGAAAGCCTTGTGCTTTCTCTGGGCCTGCCATACAGAATCCTCAGACTGTGTGGAGGAGATATGTCATTTACTTCAGCTCTCACATACGACTTTGAAGTATGGTCGGCTGCCCAGAAGAGATGGCTCGAGGTGAGTTCGGTCTCCAACTTCGAATCCTTCCAGGCAAACCGTCTTAAATGCCGTTTCAGAAGCAAAAACGACAAGCAGACAAAGCTGGCCCACACACTCAACGGCAGCGCACTTGCATTACCCAGGATAGTGGCAGCCCTGCTTGAAAACAACCAGACTCCCGAAGGAATAAGAATACCGGAGGTCCTCGTTCCATATACAGGCTTTAATCTTATCAGCTGAGAAGCTGGCAACAACATGCTTCGGTTTGCTCCATGCGAAAAGGCGCCGGCTAAGCTCCTGAGATCCGTCCGCCCGGAAAAGAAACGTTAATGACAGTTAATCCCCTCCGATCAGACAGCTGTTTATGGTAAATGCCCGTAAGTCGTTCATCTATGCCGCACTGGCCATACTCTTCTGGTCGACCATCCCCACGGCCTTTAAACTGAGCCTTGCCGAACTCGGGATCCTCCCCGTTCTTACCATTGCCTCAGTAACTTCTACCCTTGCACTTCTTTTAATAATCATCCTTACAGGAAAAAGACGGCTGCTTGTCACATCAGCCTCTGCCAGAGAGCTTGGCTCATCTGCCCTTCTGGGCCTCATAAACCCCTTCATCTACTACATTATCCTGCTCAGGGCCTACCAGCTGCTGCCCGCCCAGATCGCCCAGCCGCTTAATATGATATGGCCCATTGTCTTTGTCTTCCTTTCTGTTCCGTTCCTGGGACAAAAGGTGCCGGGGAGGAGCTATCTGGCCCTGCTAATAAGCTTTGCAGGCGTATACATAATAGCCTCCCAGGGAAACCTTTTCAGTACAGGGCATGCCGATCCCAAAGGCGTTATGCTTGCTGCCGGAAGCTCAGTCTTCTGGGCGCTTTACTTCATTCTCAACACTAAAAGCAGCCAGGATGAGGCAGTAAGATTATTCTACAACTTTGCCGCCGGATCACTCTACCTCATAACTGCCCTGGCTGTAACTGGCAGCTGGCCCGAAACCATAAGCATCAAAGGCTTCCTTACATCGGTACACATCGGACTCTTTGAGATGGGCATTACTTTCTTTTTATGGCTCAGGGCCCTCAGACTGGCACCTGCAGCCGATAAAATAAGCAACCTTGTATACCTTACTCCCTTCCTTTCCCTTATATTTGTACACTTTATACTCCATGAGCCCGTTTATATTACTACTCCGGCAGGATTATTGCTAATTATTACCGGAATAGTGATCCAGAGCCGCAAGGTGCGATAACGGTTCAGGGAGATCATAAAATTTTACCATGATGAAGAAGATACTGCTTTTACTATTCTCTGCCATAATACTCGCTTCAGCATGCAGGAAGGAAGAACCCCCGGTACAAAGAATCACCCCCGCTGAAGCAAGGGACAGCCTTTACTACCTTATGAATATCTGGTATTACTGGAACAGGTCGATGCCTGTTGTTAATCCGGCCGACTACGATGATCCGTACGAACTTATGGATGCCATGAGGTACAGGGAACTCGACAAGTGGAGCTTTGTAATTGACTATGAGGAAAATGAGGCACTTAAAAAGGGCTCCTTCGTCGGTCACGGCTTTATGCTTGGAATCGATGAGGACCTGAATGCCAGGATAGCTATGATCTATCCCAACTCCCCCCTATACCAGAAAGGTGTCAGGCGGGGCTGGCTTGTAAGGGAGATCAATGGCAGCGATATTGCAGAGGTTATCATTTCGGGCGACGAAGAAGAATATACCAGGATATTGGGACCATCGAAAACCGGCATAGTAAACAACTTCGTATTTGAACCACCGGATGCTCCTGCCATTAGCATCTCAGATGTAAAAAGTAAATTCACCATCAATTCAGTTATACTTTACGATACCCTTAACCTTAAGTCGGGGAAGACCGGGCACCTGGTTTTTGATTCATTCATCGAACCTTCTGAAAATGAACTGGCAGTTGCCTTTGGCTACTTCAGAGCCAATAACGTGACCGACCTGATACTCGACCTGAGGTACAACTCGGGAGGATATCTTAATATAGCACAGCTCCTTGCCAGCTATATTGCCGGCAACGACCAGTATACCGCGGGCGATGTCTTTACTAACCTGGTTTATAATGATGATATGAAAGGTTATAATGACTACTATTCCTACCTGCCTACTGCCTATCCGCTTAACCTCGACAGGATTGTTGTCATAACCTCCGATATGACAGCCTCAGCAAGCGAGGTGGTTATCAACGGCCTCAAACCCTTTACCCAGGTTATTACCATTGGAGAGACTACCGAAGGGAAACCTGTTGGAATGGAGGGCTGGAATATTGACATGACATATATTTTCTGGCCTGTCACCTTCGAACTGAGAAACAGTCTCGGTGAAGGAGGCTATTACGATGGACTGACACCAGATGCAACAGTTGCCGATGACATAACCCACGACTTTGACAACAGGGAAGAGCTTTGCCTTAAAGAGGCAATCCACTATCTTGAAAACGGCTCATTTACCGGGTCGAAAAGCATTCAGACCCGGCCTCAGATTTATCGAAGCGAGAAGTCTGAGATGCTAAACAATACTCTTATAGATCCTTCGTATAATACCTTACCATAAAAGCCCCGCAGTTGAAGAGTAAACCATTGGAAAGGATAATCCTTGGTATCGATCCCGGTACAACAATTACCGGATACGGTGTCATAAGGGCTTCGGGGAACAACCCTGAACTTATCACCATAGGGCTTATCGACCTTACAAAGTACGAAGATCACTACGTGAAGATACGGCATATCTTTGAACGGACCCTGGGTATTATTGATGAATACAAGCCCGATGAGCTTGCCATTGAGGCTCCTTTTTACGGAAAGAACGTTCAGTCGATGTTAAAGCTTGGAAGGGCACAGGGAGCTGCCATAGCAGCTGCACTTTCAAGGTCCCTTCCCATCTTTGAGTATGCCCCGCGAAAAATCAAGATGTCAATCACTGGTCAGGGTTCGGCCTCAAAGGAACAGGTTGCTGCCATGCTTATGAATATTCTGAAGTTCAGTAACAACGAGATGAAGCTCGACGCTACTGACGGACTTGCTGCCGCCCTTTGCCACTTCTACCAGAGCAACAGTCCGGTGCATGAAAACGGGTGCAAATCATGGAAGGAGTTTATGAACAAGAACCCCCGGAGAGTGAAGGAACAGTGATCTCAGATGACCGACCAGGCCAGGGCTGCAACACTCACTCTGGTCCCATCAACCTTAAGTATCTCATTGACACACGCCTCAATAGTCGATCCGGTTGTTATAACATCATCTACCAGCAGTATATGTTTATCCCTGACGACTTCAGGCCTGCTGACCCGGAATATGCCTTCTACATTCTCCCACCTGTCGTACCTCGATCGTCTTGTCTGAGTTGATGTTACCACTATCCTTTCAAGCGACATACAGTCAACAGGTATAGCGGTTACCGAAGATATCCCGGCTGCTATAAGCTCACTCTGGTTGAAGCCTCTCTCCTTCATCCTGTGTTTATGCAAAGGAACCGGAATTATGAGATCTGTACCCTTAAGAAATTCCGAGGCAGCAAGGGAAAGTCCGTATATCCTGCCAAGTTCATTGCCTATCTCCCTGATGCCCTTATACTTCATGTCATGGATAAGTTTTCTCATTCTGCTGCCTCTTGTATAAAAGGAAAAGGTGGCGGCCTTTTCAACACGGCACCTTCCCCAGAAAAGCTGTTCAACAGGATTATCGGGCTGCATATGGAAACCTGTCCTTGGAATAAGAATATAACATTCGGTGCAGATGATCCTTTCACTGCGGAGCAGATGATTTCCACAGCCATGACAGAGCCTGGGCAGCAGAAGACTTATGAAGTCGTCGAGCAGTTCAGCGAGGATATTCATGCAGCGGGCAGAATATATAACAGTAAAGTTATACTATTCCGTGCATAAAAACCATCCGGTATTATGGAAAAGGACCTGACCCTGAGGATTCCGGCCAGCAGATCATTATGAATAAAAATGTCAGTCCTTATAGAAACTCCTGATCCTTAAGGCAGTCTCCTCAAACTCAGCAGGACTGAACTTCAGCTTTGGATTCCTGAAATTAATATCTTCCATGGAATCCATGGGTACAAGGTGAATATGGGCATGAGGAATCTCAAGGCCCAGCACAGCCAGACCGATACGGTTGCAGGGGAATGCTTCCCTGATGGCTGCCGCTATCTTCTTTGAGAAGACCATCATCCCTGCAATGGTGTCGTCATCAAGGTCGAAGATATAGTCTGTTTCGGTCTTTGGCACAACAAGGGTGTGGCCTTCCTTCAAAGGATTAATATCAAGAAATGCAAAGTATCTGTCGTCCTCAGCAATTTTGTAGGAAGGAATCTCCCCTTTTATGATTCTTGAAAACAGAGTTGCCATAGTACTATGAAGGGTTTACAGTGAGACAGCAATAATTTCGAAAGGGATAACTCCTGAAGGAACCTTGATCTCAACGACATCTCCCACCTTCTTACCTATCAGTCCCTTTGCTATCGGAGAGCTAACAGCCAGTTTACCTATCTTAAGGTTGGCTTCACTTTCGGGCACTATCTGGTACTCCATCACGGATTTATTTGACATGTTTTTGATCCTGACCCTGTTAAGTATCCTTATGGTTGTGGTATCAATCTTTGATTCGTCAATAACCCGGGAACGTGCAAGCATATCTTCAAGTTTGGAAATCTTCATCTCGAGCATACCCTGAGCCTCCTTTGCGGCAGCATATTCTGCATTCTCCGACAGATCTCCTTTATCCCTGGCATCAGCAATCTGCCTTGAAATAGAGGGCCTTTCAACAAACCTGAGATTGTCAAGTTCCTCTTTAAGTTTCTG
>JAVEZD010000011.1:23084-28211 GCA_034003165.1 Bacteroidales bacterium
AAGTTTTTTATTCATCTTAACAGGTTTACAATTATTCATCTTATATAACGTTAGATTAACGGGTGTTATTACATTTGCATCAAACTTCAGTTGCTGTGACAAAGTTACTTAAAACAGGTCTTCCGGTCATCTTCATTTTAATCCTGTTAAATGCAGGGTCGTGTAAAAATGCTGAAAACGATGTCATTCCCGACGTGTATGTCAGCTTTGAGATGGATATTCTCAACGACATTGAGTTCAGGGATCTGAGTATTACCAATAATCATGTTATTGTCACAGCAGCCACAAACAATTGGGGGCATGGAGCGGCTGGATTCAACGACAACGGGATAATTGTATACAGGTCGTTGCCCGACGAATTCAATGCCTATGACCGTACCTGTCCTCATGACTATGTCCGTGACGGTTCGTCTGTAAAGGTCAATGTTGATTTCACCGTTGCCGTTTGTCCCAGGTGCAGCACGGTATATGCCCTTTCTGCCTTCGGAACTCCGGTATCGGGACCCGGGAAATATCCTCTCAAGAACTACAAGACACGGTTTGACGGACAGTATGTCTCTGTATGGAACCAGTAATCCGTAACGTGATCCGCTAGTACCTGTAGTGTTCCGGCTTAAACGGACCGTTCCCTGGCACTCCAATATATGCAGCCTGGGCATCAGTAAGCTTTGTAAGTTTCACTCCGAGCTGATCGAGATGCAGGCGTGCCACCTCTTCATCAAGGTATTTTGGAAGCCTGTAAACACCAATACTGTAATCATTTATCCAGAGATCAATCTGGGCAAGAGTCTGGTTGCTGAACGAGTTGCTCATAACAAATGAGGGATGGCCGGTGGCACAACCAAGGTTGACAAGTCTTCCTTCAGCGAGCATGAAAATCTCGTGCCCGTCGGGGAAGCGGTATTTGTCGACCTGAGGCTTTATATTTATCTTTTGTATTTCAGTTGTATCGTTGAGGCTGTTTACCTGGATCTCATTGTCGAAATGTCCGATATTGCACACTATAGCCTGATCTTTCATGCTCATCATATGGTCAAGTGTGATGACATCCCTGTTACCGGTTGCCGTGACATATATATTACCTTCACCGAGGGCTTCTTCCAGGGTCTTCACCTCAAATCCTTCCATCGCTGCCTGAAGAGCACATATGGGGTCAATCTCGGTCACTACCACCCTGGCGCCATATGCTCTCATCGAACGGGCACAGCCTTTTCCCACATCGCCGTAACCACATACAACAACCACTTTCCCTGCAATCATAACATCTGTGGCTCTTTTTATTCCATCGGCAAGTGATTCACGGCACCCGTACAGATTATCGAACTTTGACTTGGTAACGGAATCATTAACGTTTATAGCCGGTACCAGGAGCTCACCTGCTTCCATCATCTGGTATAGCCTGTGAACGCCTGTAGTGGTTTCCTCTGAGATTCCCCGGAGTTCACTTACTGCCCTGTGCCATTTTCCGGGTTCGCTTGCAAGCAGACTCTTCAGGGTGCCAAGGATTATTTCTTCCTCTTTGTTCTCAGCCTTTTTTTCAAGTATAGAAGGATCATTCTCAGCTTTGTATCCAAGGTGAACGAGCAAGGAGGCATCGCCTCCGTCATCGACTATCAGGTTCGGTCCTTTGCCTCCGGGGAAAGAGAGTGCCTGGGCTGTGCACCACCAGTATTCACTTAGGGTTTCACCCTTCCATGCGAATACGGGAATTCCACGGGCTGCAATAGCTGCCGCAGCATGATCCTGGGTAGAAAAGATATTGCAGCTTGCCCAGCGGACATCAGCACCAAGCTCCGCAAGAGTCTCAATAAGAACAGCTGTCTGGATTGTCATATGAAGAGATCCGGTTATCCTGGCTCCCTTAAGGGGTTTTTCGGCACTATACTTGTTCCGAATAGCCAGAAGGCCCGGCATTTCCTTCTCTGCTATTTCAATCTCCATCCTGCCAAAAGGGGCAAGTGAGATATCCTTTACTGAATATTGTTGTATGTTTTCGGTAACTGTATTCATAATAATTATTTTCTGCTGTTAATCAAAGTTGCAAAGATAACAAAAAAAAAGGTCCTATTGTTTCCCCAACAGGCTTAAGGCTTGTTCCTTATCCAGAGCCATCTGCCCGGCAAGTGCCTCAACCCCCGGAAAGAGCTTCTCGTCACGCATCCTGAACCTGAAAATGATCCGGATCTCCCTGCCGTAAATATCTTCATTGAAGTCAAAGAGATGAACTTCAATACTCCTTTTTCCCGGCGTTTTGTTGACTGTCGGATTATATCCTATACTAAGCATGCCCCTGAGCGCCCTGCCTTCAACGATTGCCTCAACTGCATATACCCCGGTTCCGGGAATAAGTTTATGGGAGTCAATGGGATCAATATTTGCCGTGGGAAACCCAAGCTGCTTACCCAGCTTCCTGCCTCCTACAACGGTACCTTTCAGATGGTAACAATAACCAAGCATCTCATTTGCCCTTTCAAGTCTTCCATCAAGCAGGGCTTCCCTGATAAGTGTCGAGCTTATGTATCCTTCAGCAGATCTGACACCTTCAACCCGTTCGAACCTCATTCCGGTGCTGGCAGCGCATTCCTCGATAGTCCTCATGTCTCCTTTTCCCCGTCTCCCGAAATGATGATTATGTCCGGCCAGAAGGTAACCGGCATGAAGTTTTCCGATAAGTACATCTTCAAGAAACTCCGAAGCTGTGATGTTGCTGAAGCTGCGGTCAAAACCAATGATGACAAGATGTTCTATCCCATATGACTCCAGAAGCTCCTTCTTCTCATCCAGGGTGGAAAGATAGAAGAGCCTCGAGGGAGTCCTGGACAGTACTATCCGGGGATGAGGGTAGAATGTAAGCACCATGGGCTCACCTCCTGTCTCCCGGGCCACTGAAACAAGCCTTGAAAGCAGAGCCTTGTGTCCCAGATGTACACCGTCAAAAATCCCCATAGTCACTACGGGTGACCTTAGACCTTTAATCTCAAGACCGGAGTATACTTTCATGAATGCCGGGATATAGATTACAAAATTAGTAAACCATGAAGGATTGAGGCAAAATAATGATTTTGTTTTTGTATTTTTATGAATATATCCCGATGATCTTAATATGAACCCCGGTAAATTCTATACTTCCGATCCCTGGCTTGATCCCTTTACAGGAGTAATTAAGGCACGCATTGAAAGATGCCGGCTTAAGGAGCAAATACTGACCGGAGATAAGACTCTTGTTGATTTTGCAAGTGGTTACATGAATTACGGACTTCACCGTACATCCGAAGGATGGGTTTTCAGGGAGTGGGCACCCAATGCTGAATCAGTCTTTCTGGTCGGCCCCTTCAGTGGCTGGAAGGAGAAAAAGGAATTCAGCATGAAAAAGATCAATACACAGGGCGACTGGGAGCTTAAGCTTCCTCCGCAAACCCTTCGGCATTGTGATCTTTACAAGCTGTCGGTACTGTGGAAAGGGGGAAAGGGAGAACGTATTCCTTCCTATGCCACCAGGGTGGTGCAGGATGAAACGACAAAGATATTCACGGCTCAGGTATGGGAACCTGATGAGCAGTATAAATGGAAAGTTGACGACTTCAGACCTGCTGAGAATGTCCCGCTCATCTATGAGGCCCATGTAGGTATGGCAACATCTGATGAAAAAACAGGAACCTACAGTGAATTCACAAGAAACGTTCTGCCTGTTATAAGGGATGCCGGCTACAACACCATACAGCTGATGGCCATACAGGAACATCCTTTTTATGGCTCCTTTGGTTACCATGTCTCAAATTTCTTTGCCGCCTCATCGCGGTTCGGAACACCCGACGAACTGAAGGAACTTATCGACACGGCACATCAGTACGGTATAAGGGTTATTATGGACCTTGTACATTCACACTCGGTGAAGAATGTCAATGAAGGTCTGGGGCTCTTTGACGGATCACCCGGTCAGTATTTCCATGCCGGTGAGAGACGGAACCACAGGGCATGGGACTCTCTCTGCTTTGACTATGCAAAGGACAGGGTCATTCACTTTCTTCTTTCAAACTGCCGCTTCTGGCTCGAAGAATACAGGTTTGACGGTTTCAGGTTTGATGGTGTCACAAGCATGATATACTACGATCACGGCCTTGAAAGGAACTTCACAACATACGATGACTATTTCAACGGTAACCAGGATGAAGATGCCCTCGTATATCTTTATCTTGCCAACAGGCTTATTCACAGCGTCAATCCCCGGGCCCTTACTGTAGCCGAGGAGATGAGCGGAATGCCCGGTCTGGCTGCCGGCAACTGCCTCGACGGTTATGGTTTCGACTACAGGCTCTCAATGGGAGTACCCGACCTCTGGATAAAGCTTGTCAAGGAGGTCTTCGACGAGAACTGGGATATGGGTTATCTTATTCACGAACTTACCCAGCGCCGACCCGAAGAGAAGATAATCTCATACTGCGAGTCGCACGATCAGGCCCTTGTAGGCGATAAGACGTTGATATTCAGGATGCTTGATGCTGAGATGTATACAGGAATGACCAAGTCGTACCATAGCTTTTCAATGGACAGGGGAATAGCCCTCCACAAGATGATACGGCTTATAACCTTCGGGACCTCAGGGGGCGGCTACCTGAACTTTATGGGTAACGAATTCGGTCACCCCGAATGGATCGACTTTCCCCGTGAAGGTAACAACTGGAGTTTCAAATATGCACGCCGCCAATGGAATCTTGCGGAAGACCCCGGACTGAAATATATATTTCTTGCTGCCTTTGACAGGAAGATGCTGAGCCTTCATACAAGCCACCGATTACTCGACGGAAGCACTGTCTTCAGGATTTACGAAAACACCCCCGACAAGATTATAGCATTCATCAGAGGTGATCTTCTCTTTGTCTTTAACTTTCATCCGGTGAATTCGTATACCGGTTACGGAATACCTGTAAAGGGTAAGTTCAGAATAGTCCTCGATTCCGATGCCCCCGAATTTGGTGGTTTTGACAGGATAGACAGGTCAACGGTATTCCGTGCCACTTCAAAAGAAGAAAGGAACATCCTTAATGCTCCTTTCTACCTTTATCTTTACCTTCCTTCCCGAACAGCCATTGTCCTGAAGAAGGAGGCTGTCAGAAAAGCAACCGAGAT
>JAVEZD010000011.1:28311-31826 GCA_034003165.1 Bacteroidales bacterium
GCTTTCTTTTTGGGAAGGGCCCAGCCCGCGAATGCTCTGTAACCTTCAACCCACCAGCCGTCGAGAACACTGAAATGAATGGTCCCGTTCATCACCGCCTTTTCACCACTTGTACCTGAAGCTTCAAGAGGTCTGGTAGGTGTGTTAAGCCATATATCGACACCTCTGACAAGGTATTTAGCCAGCTCAAGATCATAGTTCTCGAGGAAGATAACCTTCCCTGCAAACTGGGGCATCTGGGATATCTCAAATACCCTTCTTATAAGATCCTGACCGCCTCCGTCGTGGGGATGGGCCTTGCCGGCAAAGATAAACTGAACAGGTTTCTCAGGGTCGTTGACTATCCTCGCAAGCCTGTCAAGATCTCTGAAAAGCAGAGATGCCCGTTTATATGTTGCAAAACGCCTGGCGAATCCTATTGTCAGAGCCTTCTCATTGAGATGACTGCTAATATTAAGAAGGGTACGGGGACTTACATGCTTCTCCATCATATCTGACTGAAGCCTTTTTCTTATATAGCCGAAAAGGGTCTTCTTAAGGCCCATCTTTACCTCGTATACCTTTTTATCACTCAGGCTGTAAAGCTTCTCCCACAGCAATCTGTTTGTCTGGTCGAAGTTAACGCTTCCCGTGATCTCACCATATACCTCCCTCCATTCCGGAGCAAGCCATGTCGGGTAATGGACACCGTTTGTGACGTGTCCGATAAACAATTCCTCCCTGAGATACCCGGGCCAGAGCTTGTTGAACATAGCCCTGCTCACCTCGCCGTGGAGCTTGCTTACCCCATTCACTTCCTGCGACATGCGTGTTGCCAGGTAACTCATGTTGAACTTCCTGTCGTGGTCCCCCTCACAGCGGCCCAGTGCCATCAGTTCATCCCAGGTTATGTTAAGCCTGGCGTGATAATGGGATATATATTTACGAAGCAGGTCCTCGTCAAAGGCATCATGTCCCGCAGGTACGGGTGTATGGGTTGTAAACAGGGTCGATGACCTTACTACTTCAAGAGCCTCTCTGAAGGTAAGGTGTTTTTCATCAATAAGTCCTCTTAGTCTCTCAAGACTGATAAAGGCAGAATGTCCTTCATTACTGTGATATACATCAGGTCTGATGCCCAGGGCATTCAGTGCTCTCATACCTCCTATACCCAGTATAAGTTCCTGTTTAAGCCTGTTTTCATGGTCGCCACCGTAAAGGAAATGGGTTACTGACCTATCCTCGGGTGTGTTGTCGTCAAAGTCGGTATCAAGAAGAAGGAGCCTTACTTTACCTATCATAGCCTCCCAAACCCTTACCTTGATATTTCGACCAGGCCATACAAGAACAACAACAAGCTGGTTGCCGTCAGCAGTCTTGACCGGATTGATGGGCAGGTGCGAAAACTCTTCAGCTTCGTATATGGTGAGCTGCTCCCCCCTTGGCCCCAGCTTCTGCCTGAAATAGCCGAACCTGTAAAGAAGGCCAATTCCTGTTATGTTGCTGTTTGAATCACTTGCTTCCTTAAGGTAATCGCCGGCAAGAACCCCCAGACCGCCTGAATAGACTTTAAGGCAGGGGTGGATACCGAATTCCATGCTGAAATAGGCCACAGACGGTTTCTCCTGGTTGTCGGGGCGATCCATATAATGCCTGAATTTCTGATAGACTCCCTCGAGGTCAATAATATATTCATCATCATCCTCAAGTACGAGGAGCCTCTTGTAGTCAATCTTCTCGAGCAGAAGCTTGGGATTATGCTTTACCTCCTCCCACAGCGATGGGTCCATCCTTTTAAAGAGGACCTCTGCCTCCGGATTCCACGACCACCACAGATTGTTTGCCATCTCTACCAGATGCATCAGCTTTTCAGGAACATCACTCTGAACATATATGTCCTTCCACACCGGTTTCTGATGAGGTTTCCTGATAGTGACTGCGGCAGACTCGATAAAGGTGGTGAATTCCCTGGGCTCCTCCCTCCTTTCGGCACTGTGAGAAAGGGCTGTCTCATAGGCATCAAAATAATGCTTTACCAGACTATCCCACATTGCTATCCGTGAAATAGCATGAGCCTTTTCCCTTGCCTGCCTTATTTCTTCCTTATCGAGGCCAATAAATCTGGCCATGAAATCCATTATCTTAGTAACAACCTGCTCCTCGTTGTCATCGGTCCTCTCAACTACGGCAATGCCGTTACCTGGTTCTTCAAAATATTTCTCAACCCAAAGTCCGAAACCCGAAAGAGATGTTGTTACCGTAGGGATGGAGAACATAAGACTTTCAAGTGGTGTATAGCCCCATGGCTCATAATATGAGGGAAATACAGTAAGATCAAATCCAATAAGCAGATCGAAATAGGCTATATTAAAGATACCATCGTTCCCATTAAGGTAAGAAGGGACAAAGATTATCCTGACTTTTGAATCCTTGTCGTTGTTTAACCCGTTTGCCTCTATCCTCTCCAGAACCGGGTCAGATGCAGGATAATGGAGATAATGAGTAAGGTATCTTTCATTTGAGTTAAGCTGACCATTATTATAAAGATAATCCACAAGATCCTGCCTGGGCCCTTTGTGATAGGCCGGCATCAGTATAAAGGCGACACATTCCCTTTTTGTCGAATCCTGCCTGTTAAGCCTTCCCAGCGAATCGATAAATATATCAACACCCTTGTTCCTGTATTCATATCTTCCGCTGTTGGCAATAAAGACACAATCGTCGGACAGGGCATAGCCAAGAACGGATTCAGCAACACTTTTTAGTTTTGACCGTGCAGCTGCTCTCTTCTCTTCAAACTCGCCCGGAGGAGGCACAAAGGAATCCTCAAATCCGTTAGGAGTAACAAGATCCACATCGTTACCCAGGAAATATGAACACTCACGTGAGGTAATATCACTTACTGTAGTAAAGACATCGGCTGTGGCAGCCGATAGTTTCTCGAGCGATTGTTTGGCGACAACATTGAATTCACGAGCTATCTGTACAGGGTTATAGTCCTTCATTTTTCCATATAGAGGCCTGCTGTTACCGGCAATGCTGCGTCCCAGTACCGTGGCATGAGTTGTGAAAACGGTAGCTATCCAGGGGGCATATTTCTCGAGGTAAAGGATTCCGGTACCGGTCATCCATTCATGAAACTGTGCAATTATGTTATGTCTTTCATGATAGAATGAAGTATAACTCTCAATAACCTTACCTGCTGCATAGCCGAAAAGAGCAGGTTCGACATAATCCCACTGCCCTGATATGCTGTCAAGCTTATAGGTCTCCCAGAACCTGGCAAATATCTCATTCTGCTGTCCGAACCATGGTGTGAAATCAATAAGCATCACTATCGGCCGGCCGGCTATGTTCCACCTTCCTGTCCTTACCCTGAGTCCATCCCTTTCTGCCAGATCCTTCCAGTCGCTGAAAAGGGAATCGTCGGGCAGAAACTCGGGATTGGAACCTTCGTCGCGCCATACATCCGGTCCTATGAGTATATAGTTATCTCCTAATTCATTAATAATATTAAGGGCCTTGGTTGAGATTAC
>JAVEZD010000012.1:0-8677 GCA_034003165.1 Bacteroidales bacterium
CCAGATTCAATTTTGCATTATCGGCTGAAACCGATGAGATTCCCACCTTCACCATCAGGGGTTCTTTACCATCAGTACCTCCTGTAGTTAACCCCTCAGCAAACTGCACCAGCACCTTACGCTTCATTTCGCGCATCTTCACCTTGGAGAATGGCGCTGAAAACTCCATATAGAAATAGACCACCTGGTCAGTCGCCCACGAGCGCGATCGTCTGTACCCCTTAAGAGCATTGATACCGGCAATCTCCACATTCCACTCAATCAGCGGATCCCTGTGGGCAAGATCAAGCACCACCTCCCTGCTGCTCCCAGGTTTATATGTATATTTATGAAGGCCGACTCTCCTTCCGGCTGTCAGCTCAGCCTTCACCCCCCATTTATCAAGGAACACCTCGTAAAACCCTGGCGAGGCCTTTTCGCTACTCTTCAGGAAGGGAGATTTATACTCCTCATTAATAATCTCCTCCCCCTTATAACCGCTCACCGGCATCAACAGTATGTCGCAATAGTCCGCCACCCCGGTTCCGCTAAGGTGGGTATGGCTAAAGCCATATATTTCACTGTCTGAATAGTGGTAACCCGAACAACCGTCCCATCCCGTCAGACGGGTATCCGGGCTCAGCTGAACCATACCAAAAGGGTAGGTGGCTCCAGGAAAAGTGTGGCCGTGAAAATCGGTCCCCACAAAAGGATTTACATATTTTGAAAACTCTTTTTCAGATTTGGGCTCATTTGCTGATTTGCCGGACAGAGGCGCAAGCATAAGCAGTAATGCAAATGCAGTTGCCATTGAGGTAATTTTTTTCATAGGTATAGATTGTTTTTAGCCAGGGGTCGATGGCCTACACAAATATACCTAATTACACTATTCTAATTACCCTCTGCCAGTGAAAAAATTTGCCTCCAGATCTGTGATTCACCCTTTATCCTCTCAACACACCCATCTGCAGGGGTGCGGTCCATTCCCGGGTTGGATGTAAGAAACATTACAGTCATAAAATTTATTCTCTCAGAGCTCTGCTTCAAAGCCGGATTAAGCTTATAGAGAGGGGTGCCATGCTCTCGCATATTATCAGGAACCAGTCCGGAGTATCTTCCTGTTATCTCCTGTGCCCCCTGAGACCACACGGCCTGCTTAGCCCTCTCAGCAGGAGACATCCCATTCAGCTCTTCTTCAAGGGATCTTACAACCTCTTTGTGATAAGTATACTCTGGGCTATTCTTTGCCTCGTTCGCAAAGTCGCGGGAGGAGCTATTCTCGAGCTCCTTAATAACCAGCTCCATCCCCTTAACTGACTCCATCAGTATGGCAGCCTGCTCAGGGTCGCTCTTCTTTTTTGCCTCAGCCATCTTTTTCATCTCGGCATACTCACGTTTAATATCCTTAAGACCCTCGTCAATAGACTCCTTCTCACTGGATCCGTCATTTTCAGCAGATTCAAACATCTTCATCTTCTCCCTTTCATCTTTAACCATACCTCTGATTAAATCCTCCTTTGTACATGGAAGAAAAGGGTTGCTCACCCCTGGAGCCACCAAGGCATAAATGTAGATTTCACAGTCGTAAAGGGGATAGCCATGAAATTCCCCAACCTTTACCGGCAGTTTAAAAAAGTTGTTAATTATGTTTCCCGATGCGCTCTGGGGGTCATTAATATAGACATTAACAGAAGAAGAACCCTTGTGATAATACTCTCCGGGAGGATCACCCTCACTCCTTGCAAGATTTTGAAAACTAAGGTCAACATTTGTGAACTCTGATACGCTTCCGTATGCCTCAATATCCACACCCTTCGCCCCCTTTACTGTCTCAGAGGAGAGCAATATTGAGGCGATTTTATTCAGGCTCCCCTTAAGAAACTCTGGTGACTCTCCCGGGAACATCTCTCTAAATGTATAGCTGATATCTGACCGAGATTTTACGCTCCCTTTCCTATCCTTAGCAAAGGTGTAGCCCTCCTGAGCTGATATAACAGATGACATCAAAAGCAGGCCAATCAGCAGGGCGATTTTAAGATTGTAACTAACTCCTTTCATCTTTGTTTATTATTCTTCAAATTTTCCACACCTGTATGCATATGCACCTCTGAGCGCATCTGCATACT
Source organism: Bacteroidales bacterium (assembly GCA_034003165.1). Classification (GTDB taxonomy): domain Bacteria; phylum Bacteroidota; class Bacteroidia; order Bacteroidales; family VadinHA17; genus LD21. The sequence continues at coordinate 2,106 of JAVEZD010000012.1, forward strand.
CCTCAACAGCAGCCACAGCAAACAGATTCTCATCCTGAACAATTGCAGCGGTCAACCCCTGTATCGTAGAAATTTCATTATCAACCTCGCAAAGCTTTCTGTACAGAGGTATAGCATATTTAAGTCCGGTCAGATACTTTGTAATATAATCAAGCATCAATGGAGACATAGTACTACAGTAGTCACTTTCACACTGATAAATCTGTTTTTTAAATTTGAGGTCTACAGCAGGATCCTGCATCAAAGCCCTTGGTGGCCAGGGCGCATCGGCCCATGCTTTCTCAATGGATTTAATTTTTGCATTTTTTTTGCGTGTTTCAACAGTATCACGTGCAATGAGCTCCTGATTCATCACCTTTAGTCTGTTATATATTGCATCAATCTCACCCTTTACCTTCATTCTCTCCTCATTAAGATTATATAATCTCTTTGCCCTGTCTGCGTTTTCACCGGCTACCGGTTTCCCTGCCTTTGCCGATGCAACCTGTTTGGCTGCATACTCCTGAGCCCAGCGCTCCTGCTCTGCCTCACTCATATTTGCAAGCTTCATAAGCTCTGCCTGAGAAATCCCTGTCATTGAAGAGGTTGATGCATAAGCCTCTTTAACAGCCTGCTTTTCATTCACACCTGAGGCCATACTCACTCTGTCTGAATACTCCTGTATTTTCCCCTTGACCAGAATTATCTGATCAATGAAGGCATCAACGTCTGATTCATCATTGGTGCATACAGAGGATGGAATAACTGGAAGAAGCCCTAAAAAGGCCTCCGGCGTGCTTTGAGCCTTAATTTGAGTAGAAAATGCAACCAGCAGCAGAAGAGCCGCAGCGGCTCCTCTCAAATAAAATGTTCTTTTCATAACTCTATAGTTTAATGAATTCTACCCTTCTGTTCTTTGCCTTATTTTCCGGTTTATCATTAGGTGCAACCGGCTGTTGCTCGCCCATACCATCGGTCTGAACTCTATCTGCAGCAATGCCAAACTCCTTAACAAGAAAGCCCCTTACTGCAGCAGCTCTTCTCTTTGACAGATCAAGGTTTAGAGCATCGTCACCATCACTGTCCGTATGACCCACAACCTTTATTTTTACATCAGGATTTTCTTGAAGAACAGCAGCAATCTCTTTAACCGAGCCATAAGATTCCGGCTTAACCACATCCTTTCCTGAGTCAAAGTAAATTCCATAAGAGACAATTTTACCCTCAGTGAGCAGTTTGCTCCTCATATCAGGTGCGGCTGTTGTAATCTTAATATTGGTAATAAAAGGGTGGCTGTTTCTGTCCCATCCGGAAAAACGGATTCTGTTTAACTTTACACCCGGATAAATATTCGTTGGAGCATCAAGGACCTTAGCTCCTGAGTGATAAATACGCATCCTCCTGTTTTGAACCCAGATTATCACATGATTTACCTCCTCAATAATTACAGGATTTTTACTAGCCTCAGCTGTGAGCCAATCATCAGACTCCCTGTATCCGAGTGTTGACCACTTATCACTACCCGGAAAGATGTGAATACCTGCAAAACCCGGATAAATATCGTCATCAGCTCTCTCTGTATTTTCTGACTGGTCCTCGTATATAGTAAACTTAATTCCATCCAGTGAATAATCTTTGTCAGGAATAATATCAAACTCAATTATAAAATTTGATGGAAATTCAATCTTCCTCATGTAGCAGTAAACAGCATCTTCACCATTAAGATGCAGCCATTTACCCGGGGCGATGCTCACATTTTTCACCTCTCCGCTTCCGTTTGATGTCCACAAAGCCGGGAAATCACCTATCGCATCCTGAGAGAAGTCCTCAAAATAGAGAATCTTGTCTCCTGGGACAAAGTCATACTGAGTAAATGATTCAAGAGACTTTTTTTGCTGAGGAGCACTCTTCATTGTGCCGGTTTTTTTCTCTGCCGACTTTTCGCTTTCACTCTCTTCTGCCTCTTCTGCCTCTTCGCTTTTCTCTTTCTTAACCCCCTTCTCAACAGTCTCAAATCCCTTCTCCATAACCTCCTCAGTCTTCTCCTCCACTTTTTGTTCTACCTTCTCCTTTGCCTTTTCTTTGGCTTTGTTACCCAGAGAGTTAAGCCAACTTTGCCCGTTTGCCTCACTAACAACAAACAGCATAATTCCCAGAATAATCAATAATTTTTTCATAGCTGTGCATTTTTGTTAAAGTTATAATGCACAGAATGAATAAAATTGTAAAAAAACGACAAACGAAGGTTGTAAATTGAAAAAAATCAGAATAGTGAGGGGTGTGAAGAGTACCATTCGTACAACCTTCCTATCCCCGTCTCAAGAGGCGTAGATGGTTTATATCCAAATCTCTCTTCAAGTGAAGAGGTATCTGCATAAGTTTGATAAACATCACCCGGCTGCATCTCTGTAAACTCCTTGGTAATCTCTCTGCCTGTTACCCTTTCAAGGGCTGAGATAAAATCAAGCAGAGCAACAGGCGAGCTGTTGCCTATGTTAAATAGAGTATGCTTGGCTTTTGATGAGGCCATACCTGTGCCATCCGGAGGGGTGCCCTCAACAACAGCAGCAACTCCAGCCACAATATCATCAATATATGTAAAGTCTCTAAAAAGGTCTCCGTTGTTAAAAACCTTTATACTGTTGCCCTCAAGGGCAGCCTTCATAAATAGCATCGGGGCCATATCCGGTCTTCCCCACGGACCATAAACCGTAAAAAATCTCAACCCTGTTGACGGAATCCCGTAAAGAGATGAGTAGGAGTGGGCCATAAGCTCATTACTCTTTTTGGTGGCAGCATACAAACTTACAGGAGAGTCGGTTTTGTCAGCCTCCCGGAAAGGGACCTCCTCATTCATCCCATAAACGCTGCTTGAGCTGGCATATACAAGATGCTTAACAGGGTATCTCCTGCAGGCCTCAAGGATGCAGAGGAACCCCTCAACGTTTGATTTAATGTACGAAAATGGATTTTCGAGCGAGTATCGAACACCTGCCTGAGCAGCAAAATTGCAAACAATATCAAATTTCTCCTCTCTAAAAAGATTCTCGACAGAATCTCTGTCTGATATATCCATCTTGATAAAACGAAGTGAAGGGTAGATTGAACTGGTAACCATCTCGCCACTCTCCAGCTGCTCATGAGAGAAGCCACACTCTGCCGCACGGGCATATTTTAATCTTATATCGTAGTAATGGTTGAGATTATCCAGCCCCACAACCTCATGACCGGATGAGATAAACTTAAGGGCTGTATGAAACCCGATAAACCCCGCAGAGCCTGTTACAAGGATCTTCATCGTAATAATTTTCTACAAAGTTATACAAAAGAAGTAACCGGCAGACCTCCTCTCCCTTCCCTCAAGCAGCAAGGCAAGTTCAGGCACCTCCTCCAGAGAGCTCTGTTTTACAATCAGCACACCCCTTTGATTTCCCTCAATGATCTCCTTAATCTTCTCAAGAGTTACATCTTTAGGAACACTGCCAAGATAAACATCTGCATTCTCAGCACGAGGAATATCATAGACAAAATAATTTGAAGTACTACTCTCTTGTGCCATCTCCTTTGCAACTGCCGATACTCCTGCCATCCCAATATGAGGATTGTACTGAGGGACATAGAATGAGATGGTAAACACAGCCACAAGCATACCCACACCCACAGAAATGATACTCTTTTGAAGAGAGTTCTCGCCTCTCCAGCGGCTTCCGGTCAGGTATAAGAGGGCAAATACACCGGCAACAGATAGTACAGCCGCTGCTGCTATTATCCAGGCCGATTCAAATATCGGGAAGAGCTCCAGCAACCCCGCTGCAATTGCACCCGGAAGTGCCAGAAGAAGTATAATTGCCGGGATAAACATCGCAACCCTGGCAAACACATTTTTTGAAAACCGCCCCATCCACAAAACCACTATCCCCACAAAAAACGGGAATGCGGGCAGCATATAAATCTGGATCTTAGAGCTCACAAAAGACATCATAACAAATGTTCCCAGTGATGCTACAAGAAATATCCTCTCAAGGTCTGTTTTTGCAACACGCTTTACAAGACCGGTAGTCAAAAGACCCACAATCAGGAATACCCAGGGTGCAAGTGAATACCAGATTGCTATTAGATAATACCAGACAGGCTCTTTATGATGGAAAGAGTCAACAGCCCTGTTTATTGTCTGATTAAACAGGAGGTTGTTAAGATACTCATTCCCACCCTCGGCATATGCACTACCAAACCATACGGCACATAAGGCAATCAGGATTCCAAGAGTACGGACTCCCCAATACTTACCAATTGATCTCCAGTCCTTTTTGATTAACAGAAATACGATTGTTGTCATTAGCGGAACCATTATTCCCACAGGACCCTTTGAAAAGATGGCAAGGAAGACATAAACCGGGAACAACCACTTATCACGCTTTTTCGCCTTCCCAGAATACATCCTGAAAAATGTGAAGAGGGAGAGTATAATAAACATGCACATCAGCATGTCCATCCTCAGCACCACTGCAGACCCTATAAAGAAGACAGAGGTCAGAAGCATAAGCTCTCCGGCAACTCTGCTAATTGCTGGTACCACCTCTCTGCTCCATCTGTTCATTATCCACATCACCACCAGGGCCGGGATGTATGAAAAGAGGGCCAGAAAAAACATGCTGTGAGTCCCAAGGAGAAGTTTGCCTGCCATAACTATCCACAGATAGAGAGGCGGCTTGTCTGCATAGAATACACCATGATTTGTAAAGGTGAAGATACTTCCTGTCCTGATAGCCTCATCGGCAATACTCAGGTATCTCAGCTCGTTGTTTCTGGTGAAGTCCCTGGTGAGGAACATCGGCACAAGAGCGAGGAAGTAAAGAATATATCTGTATTTATAGATCCACCTGCCCAGCTGCTCCATAATGTTTTTTGTGTAATGAGATATTTCTTAAGTATGTAACTATACCGGGAACCTGCCCAAGAAGGAGAATCGGATCCCTTCTGATTATCCCGTATGCAATAATAACTGCTGAGCCCGATACGCTAATTATCCAGAAGCCCAGCGGAAGCAGAGATTCCTTTCTTTTATATGAATATATGAGCTGATAAACAAACCTTAGGGTAAAGATAAGTTGTCCTGCCGAGCCAAAAATAAGCAGCCACATGGGCACGCTGTCATTCTGAAGGAAGGTGGTGACAAAAGACGCAGCATCTCCGGATGCAAGCACAATGGCTGCCGGAGGTGTGCCCGCCAGCAGAACCCTTAGCTCAATTGGGATTTTTCTCCACAGTCCCTTGGCATCAAGATTCCAAATGTATATATAGTAAGAGATGACCTGCCCCAGAATAATTGCAAAATCCTCTCTCATCCACCCGTAAATAAAGAACAACCAGGATGCAACCATACTCAAAATCCAGTAGATAGATGGAGAGAGGCTTTTTCTCGCCCTCTCAGACATTACCCACTGAAGGAGCGTTCTAGCTCCAAAAAATATTTGAGCTGTAAGACCTATTGCGTATAATAACATCAGCCTAGGTTATTGTCAGATACAGAGTAGTTTATATATCTTTTTTTCATCCATCTGTATGCAAATGTATCCATAAATGGTCCCACAAGTCTGTTGAAAAGGTGAAACTTGGAAACCCCTGCAACCCTTGGATGGTGCTCAACAGGTACCTGCTTAATTTTGCCGTTTTGCAGCAGCATAAGAGCAGGGAGAAATCTGTGCATACCATTGAACATTGGAAAACGCTTTGCGTATGAACTTCTAATTATTTTGAGCGGACAACCCGTATCCTCAACTCCATCCCCGGTCATCATACGTCTGAATCCGTTGGCAATTTTTGAAGAGATTGCCTTTACAACAGTATCTTTTCTGTGCTGTCTGATACCCATCACCATCTCATATTCATTAACGAATGGGATGAGCAATTTAAAATCCTCAGGAGCCAACTGAAGGTCGGCATCAATATAACCGGTAAATTCAGACTCTGCATAATCAAAGCCAGCCTTTAAAGCTGCACTCAAACCAAAATTCCTTTCAAATTTTATAAAAAAGAAGTTCTCTCTTTTGCTGCAAATATCCTTTATAAGACTCAGGCTATTATCCGCAGACCCATCATCCACAAAAAGAAAACATACCGGGAAATCAACACATGACATGGCTAAAGAGTCAAGCCTTTTTACAAGAGACGGGATATTATCCTCCTCATTAAGGACTGGTATGGTGACAGTCAGTTTAAAAGCACCGGTTTTGTTCATATAGATAATTAATAAAAGAGGGTGCAAATATAGGGAGATGCATCCATAAAATTTACTAAATTTGGTAACTTTTGACAATAAAACAAATATCATGCTAGATTTCAATAACACAGAGATTGCTTTTGCATCAAAAAGCAACAACGACCTCCGCAATGCATACATTTTATTCAAAGCCATGTCCAGCAATACTGTCGTTAAAGCCGGCAAAGGGCTTACACAATTTGCATCCGGAATAGGGCTGCCGCTTGGATGGGCTGTTAAACCCACTCTTTACAGACAATTTGTTGGAGGGGAGACCCTTCAGGAGGCATCAAAGACAGTGTCTAAATTGATGGGTGAGAATATTTATTCTGTT
>JAVEZD010000012.1:8777-15023 GCA_034003165.1 Bacteroidales bacterium
CCTATATGTGCGAACAAGCAGGAGACAGATCTTAACTACGACAACGGTCTCAGGTATGTTGTGGATAATATTGAAGACATGGAACTCTTTAGCGGTACTCACAATTACCAGAGCAATTACCTGCTGGCAGAGTTAATTGTAAATAAAGGTCTTGACAAGGGAGATAAGAGAATATGGTTTTCACAGCTTTTTGGAATGAGTGACAACATAACCTATGCGCTTTCCCGGACAGGATACAATGTTTGCAAATACATTCCCTACGCACCGGTAAAAGAGGTACTCCCGTATCTTCTCAGAAGAGCTGAAGAGAACACATCTATGGCAGGTCAGACAGGCCGTGAGCTTGGACTTATCAAGGAGGAAATGAACAGAAGGGGGATTAAACTTGTTTAGTAATTAAAAATTTTAAACATGGGAGAGAACATAACTCACAACACTGCAATATGCAGGTTTGAGTACACTGCACCTGAGGCAGTGGCATATATTGAGTACAAAATGGAGGGCAATGTGATGGACCTTACACACACAATTGTTCCAAAGGCACTTGAGGGAAGGGGCCTGGGCGGGTCGCTGGTAAAGCACGCCCTGGACTATGCACGTGAAAAGGGCTACAAGGTTAAACCCACATGCTGGTTTGTGGATAAATTTATAAAGAAATTCAAGGATTATCAGGACATGGTTGTAGATATTCCGGAAGATTCACACAACGGACCTGTTTGTGAAATCTAAAATACTTAACGCGCTAATTATAATTAACATACATATATGAGTGAATACATAAATAACTCAAGCCAGAGGAAAGAGCTTCTTAAACACATGTTACTTGAGCTTCACAAAGGTGAGGCACCTGAACAGGTTCAGGAGAGGGTTAAATCACTTTTAAAACAGATTCCTTACAATGAGGTTGTAGAGGTGGAGCAGCAGCTTATAGCAGAGGGCCTTCCCGAGCAGGAGATTCTTAAATTTTGTGACCTTCACAGTGCTGTATTAGAGGGTAGCCTTACAGGCCATGACGCTCAGGTCCCGGATGGCCATCCTGTGGACACATTCAAAAAGGAGAACAGGGAGATTGCAAAAGTAATTGAGAAGATAAGAACCCTGCTGGTAAGACTTGAGATTCTTAAGGGTATGCCGGACGATAAGGACTTTATTAACTCACTGGTAATAGACCTTAAAAGAGAGTTCAACATGCTTTCAGATGTAGATAAGCACTACAAACGCAAAGAGTATCTTCTCTTCCCGTTTCTTGAAAAGGCCGGGATAACAGGGCCCCCTAAAGTAATGTGGGGCAAGCATGATGAAATAAGAGAGTTATTGTCTGCGGTACACGAGTCACTAGTCCCGGGGGCAGAGATTGCCGGCAGCGACCTTTACTCACTTGGAGACCTTCTTATAAGACCGGCTATTGAACAGACCGAGAGTATGATAATGAAGGAGGAGGAGATTCTTCTGCCAATGTGCCTTGAGACTCTCAGGCAGGAGGATTGGGTTCAGGTATACAACGAAACAGGTATTTACGGCTATTGCATTTTTGACCCTAAAGTTGAGTGGAAGCCTGAGCCGTCAGAATCAGGAACAAAGGCCGGAGATAAAGAGAGCACCTCCATGGAGTACACATCCGGAGGTCCGGTAAGACTCTCATCTGGAAGCTTTGACATGAAGGAGCTGGAGTCACTCTTTGTTACACTTCCCATTGATATTACTTATGTTGACGCAAATGATAAGGTGAAATTTTTCTCCCACAGCCCTAACAGGGTTTTTGAGAGGAACCGCTCAATAATCGGCAGAGATGTAAGACTATGCCACCCTCCCGGAAGCGTACATATTGTTGAGCAGATTCTTGAAGACTTCAAAAGTGGAAAAGAGCATCAGGCAAAGTTCTGGATGAGCAACTTTATGGGAAGATTCATTTACATAGAGTACACAGCTCTCAGAGGGAAGGACGGGGAGTATCTGGGTGTTATTGAGGTTACCCAGGATATATCCGAATTCAGAAAACTGGAAGGGGACCAGAGGCTCCTCTCTTACACTAAAAAATGATGGAAGAGATCACATTAGATACAAAGATTTCTGAGATATTAAACGAGCGGCCGGAGCTCGAGCAGACACTGCTCGGGCTCTCTCCAGCTTTTGCAAAACTCCAGAGTCCGCTCCTGAGAAGGACAGTTGCCCGGGTAACATCCGTTAAACAGGCAGCATCCATTGCCGGAATTGATGCCTCGCATATGCTTACAATGCTTAGAAAGGCAGCAGGACAGACACCTATGGAGGTGGGAGAGGAGGGGGCCGAGGCTGAGCACCTGCTTAAAATGCCATGTCCCGGCTGGTTCAGCGAAGATTTAATTGTATTGAAGTTTGATGCATCACAAGTTCTGGATGAGGGAAAGGTACCCATGGCAAGGATTCTGGAAGAGGTTAAAAGTATTTCAATGGGGGAGATATACTTTTTTACCACACCCTTTTTCCCCGCCCCCATTATTGAGATTCTCTCAAACAAGGGTTACCAAGTCTGGAGCAGACGGAATGAGAGTATTGTAGAAACTTACGTGACAAAATAGAAAATGATGAAGAGAGTATATCCGGTAACAAACATGAGTTGTGCAGGGTGTGCCGCGGGTGTGGAGAAAACACTTCAGGCACAGCCCGGAGTTAAGAGCGCAGCGGTAAACTTTGCAGATTCAAGCGTGGTTCTGGAGATTGACACCGCAATAACCTCTCCGGAAAAGCTGAGAGAGCTGGTAATGGCTATGGGTTATGATATGATAACAGAGGACCCTGAGGAGGCACGGATAATCAAAGAGGAGCGTGCAGAGAGCAGTTATAAAAGGCTTAAAAGGAATACCATTCTCTCCTGGGTATTTTCACTCCCGGTGATGGTTATCTCAATGCTCTTTATGGACCACACATCTTCTCACGGAGGTGTTGATCCGGTAAATCTTATTCTTATGGCACTTTCGCTGCCTGTCCTGGCCATCTTTGGCAGACAGTTTTTTGTAACAGGTTTTAAACAGGCCGGAATGTTAAGGGCAAACATGGATACCCTTGTTGCTCTTAGCACATCCATAGCATTTATATTCAGTACATTTAATACTCTTTGGCCATCTTTTTGGCTGGAGAGAGGGCTTGAGCCGATGGTCTATTTTGAGGCAGCAGTAATGATTATCTCATTTGTGCTGTTAGGTAAATTTCTTGAGGAGAGGGCCAAGGGTAATACAACAGCCTCTATAAAGAAATTAATGGGACTCGCCCCCAAGATTGCAACTGTAGTAAGGAACGGGGAGAGGGTTGAGGTGCAGGTTTCATCAATTAAGAGGGGAGAAATCGTAGTTGTGAGGCCCGGTGAGAGAATCCCGGTTGACGGAACCGTTACTGAAGGAGAGTCATACGTTGATGAGAGCATGATAACCGGCGAACCTTTAGGCGTTCTTAAGGTAAGAGGTGAGGGTGTTCTTGCCGGAACCATCAACCAGAAAGGGAGTTTCAACTTTGAGGCAGAAAAAGTAGGAAGCGAAACAGTACTCGCCCGTATTATCGAGATGGTTAAGGAGGCCCAGGGGAGCAAGGCTCCTGTTCAGAGAATTGTGGACAAGATTGCTGCAATATTTGTTCCTGTTGTATTAGGCCTTTCGCTGCTTACACTTGTATTGTGGCTTCTGATTGGTGGAAACGAGCACTTTTTCCACGCACTAATATCAGCAGTATCTGTTCTGGTGATTGCATGTCCGTGTGCACTCGGCCTTGCAACTCCCACAGCCCTTATGGTGGGGATAGGAAAAGCGGCTGAGGAGCATATCCTCATTAAGGATGCAACAGCTCTGGAGCAAATTAAGGACATTAATGCGATAGTACTTGACAAAACGGGTACCCTCACAGAGGGAAAGCCGTCTGTTACAAATTATAAATTCACCGGCGAGGAGGAGCATCTGGAAATATTGGCCGAGATGGAGAGGCGTTCAGAGCATCCCCTTGCAGATGCTATTGTAGAATGGGCAGAGGCCCATTTGGGAGCGTCTGATAAAAAGGTTGAAATATCGGCTTTTGAAAGTATTACCGGCAAAGGAGTTAAGTCGGTTTACAATGGCGAGACTTGGTGGGCAGGAAATGCGGAGATGTTTAAAGGAGAGGTAAAGCCTGAAATAGCAGCCCTTACAGATGAGTGGCAAAGCAGAGGGCTGAGTATTATATTCTATGGCCGTGAAGGAGACCTTGTCGCAATTATAGCAGCTGCGGACAGGATAAAAGAGGGGTCGGCTTCTGCAGTAAAAAAACTAAAAAATATGGGCATCGGTGTGCATATGCTCACCGGAGACAATCCTGTTACAGCAAAGGCAATTGCAAAAGAGGCAGGAATAGAGATGTTTTTTGCAAGTGCGTTACCATCTGACAAAGAAAATTATATTATATCTTTGCAACAGAAAGGTTTTAAAGTGGCAATGGCCGGAGACGGAATCAATGACTCTCAGGCTCTCTCAAGAGCAGATGTGAGCATAGCCATGGGTAAGGGGACAGACATTGCAATGGATGTCTCAATGATGACCATAATGACAAACGATCTTCAGCTGCTGCCAAGAGCAATAGAGCTCTCCCGGAGCACCGTTCGCCTTATAAGGCAAAATCTCTTCTGGGCTTTTATCTACAATCTGATAGGAATACCCATTGCAGCGGGTCTTCTCTATCCGGTAAACGGAACATTGCTTAGCCCTATGATAGCTGCAGCAGCAATGGCATTCAGCTCAGTATCGGTAGTATTGAACAGTCTCAGATTAACAAAAAAATGAAAAAGCTCAGGTACACTCTTCTAATTACAGTATTGCTTTTTACAGCAATGCTTACAGGAGTTTGTGCCTATGCACATAACAACAATAATTACGGTACAGGCAGCCGTCATATTCTAATTGTGAGCTCATACAGCAATGGATATGTATGGTCAGACGACATTATTGATTTCATAGGCGGTGAACTTACATCCAGACACGACCATTATGATGTAAGCGTAGAGCACCTCTCTGCAGAGTACAATCCAGACCCAAATGTCTGGACATACAGATATAATATTATAACAAGTGCATATAAAGAGCATCCTCCAAATCTTCTTGTGCTGATTGGGGATGAAGCATGGCACGCTTATAGATACTCCATTAAAAGGGAGTCATTTAAAGATGTTAAAGTGATTGTGGTAGCTGCAAAGAGCGTAACTTTTACAAAAGAGCAGCTTAATAATCCTGATTCACTTTCATTTTCAGATATTCAGCTTACAGCTCCTCTCCTAAAAGAGATGAATGCCACGGGAGTTCTCAGAGAGTTGAACATGTCCGGCCTTATTAATGTGGTTGAAGGTATGGTAAACCCGCTAAAGAGACTCTATATTCTAACTGATTACAGGATACAGGGTTTCTATGCAAGATTGCTTGCAAAAAAGGTATTGGATGAAAGAGGTCATCCTGAAGCTGTTTTTATTAAGTCTCAGGACGTATCAACGGACTCTTTACTAAAGATGATCCCTCAGTTCAAAGACTCCAGTGCCATATTTATATCATCTTGGTTTACAACAGGGTTTGGTTTCAGGTATTCATTGAATTATGTCTATTCGCGAATATCCAGGAGCACAAAACTTCCAATTTTTGGAATTGTAGGAAAAGCTGTTGAGAACGGACACTTTACAGGAGGTTACTTTATGCCTCAGAACTTCTGGGCTGAGAGGGCAGTAGATATGATTGAAGAGGTTGAGCGAAAGGGCTCAACAAGGGGTGTTGAAGTGGAGATTCACACAGACTCGCTGTTTCATTTAAACTGGGAAAATGCAAGAGAACGGAATATTACCAGACGTAATATACCCAAAGGTTCAAAGATTTACGCCAGACCATTTGATTATGTAATTAAGTACAAGGAGGAGTTTTTAATAGTAGGAATTATATTCCTCATAATCGTAATCTCATCCTTAATAGTCTTCAGAAGCTATCTGCAGGTGAGGGCAGCCAGAATAAGACTTATGGACTCTGAGGACAACCTCTTCAAGGCTTTAAGGAAGTCTCAGGAGAGCGACAGGCTCAAGTCTGCGTTCCTTGCAAACATGAGTCACGAGATAAGGACACCGCTCAACTCCATTTTAGGGTTCTCAGAGCTGCTTTCAGAGACATATGATGATAACGAAAGAAGACAGTACACAAAAATTATCTCATCAAGCAGCGACCTTCTTCTCAGACTGATTGACGACATTCTGGACCTCTCTAAGATAGAGGCCGGTAC
>JAVEZD010000012.1:15123-24035 GCA_034003165.1 Bacteroidales bacterium
AGCTGCTTTCAGAGACATATGATGATAACGAAAGAAGACAGTACACAAAAATTATCTCATCAAGCAGCGACCTTCTTCTCAGACTGATTGACGACATTCTGGACCTCTCTAAGATAGAGGCCGGTACATATGAATTTGTATTTGAAAGGGTAGATATTTGCGAACTCCTTGATGAACTTAACCAAATCTTCCAGAATAAAGCCAAGAGTGGTGTTGAGTTCACAGTTGAGTGTAAATTTGATGAGCTTGAGATTTTTGCAGACCGTAAAAGGCTATTCCAGGTTCTTACAAATCTGGTAAGTAACTCACTGAAGTTTACAACCAAAGGTTTTATCCGGGTAACAGCAAATGTTGAGGAGTTTGATGGTGAAAGGATGGTAGTTATAGAGGTTGAAGATACCGGTATGGGTATTCCTAAAGAGAAACTTGACTCAATATTTGAGAGATTTGTAAAACTCAACGATCTGTCTGAAGGAACCGGTCTTGGACTTACTATATGTAATACAATAATTCAGAAGCACCAGGGTACAATTGAGGTCAAGTCCCAGTATGGGTCAGGCTCAAAATTTATTGTAAGAATACCTGTCTAAAAATACTGCCAAGTTAGCAGATTGAAATCCTTAAATCCATCCAAACGGGTGGGGGCACTTTTCCAGAGCAGCCAGCGGGTGGTAATCCCCCTTAAGACCCACAAGAGTTGCGTGCCTTATTCCGTGGACAATCTCCACAGCTGTTTTTGCATCTTCCAGCCCAAACCCTTCTCCGGCCATAATCTTTCTATATGAGTCAGTGTGAAGTTCAGTGAATCCGTCAGAAAATTCAATCTCCTCGCCCTCCATCTGCATAGAGCGGAATGTTCTTTTTCCTGTTATTTTTGCCTCCTGAGGTAGAGTCTCTTCATTAATAGAGAGGAAGTACCTTACTCTGGCCTTTTCAAACTCAAGTATCCCGGCCACCCTGTCGTGAGATGAGACATGGACAATATTTCCCCTTAGCCCTCCAAAGACCCAGGCTAGCATATCATAAAAGTGAACCCCTATGTTTGTGGCCACCCCACCGCTCTTTCTTTCATCACCCTTCCAGCTTGTGTAGTACCAGTTACCCCTTGAGGTAATATAGGTTAAATCAACATCATATATTTTATCAGCTGGTGAAGCGGCAACCCGCTCCCTAAGCTTCTGAATTGCGGGATGAAGTCTTAACTGAAGAATTGTATTAACCTTTTTGCCGCTCTCCCTCTCGGCTACAATCAGTGCATCAATATTCCATGGGTTAAGAACAAGAGGCTTTTCACAGATTATATCTGCTCCAAGCCTAAGCCCGTATCTTATATGAGCATCATGAAGATAGTTGGGAGTACATATTGAAAGATACTCAATGCCCTTCTCCTCCCGTTTCATTTTTGAGAGGTGTCTGTCAAAGAGTTCAAACTCGGTAAAGAAAGAGGCATCAGGGAAGAAGGAATCCATAATTCCCACACTGTCAAATACATCATAGGCGGCGGCAAGGTTGTTCCCGGTGTCCTTAACAGCCCTGAGGTGCCTTGGTGCTATGTATCCGGCAACCCCGATAATTGCAAAATTCTTCATAGGTGCAAAGATAGTTATCTCTTCTCCACTACAACCATTAAACTCTCGTGGTTGCCATCGCGGAAAGATTTCTCCTTTTCGTAGAATACGGCCTTGTAATCGGCATTAAAAAATGTGGAGGTCATAAGGTCCCTCTCCACAAGAAGAGATTCGGTCTGATAGCCGCTGTTCCCTATGTATCTCATCCACTCCTGGTATAGCTGCCGGTCTGTCGTTTTGAAGAGACCTCTTATAGATCTTCGGTCAAAAATAAAGACAGTGGCGGTATCCATATCACCAAGCTGGTTTCTGTTTGAGAATCTTTCCCAGCCGTAACTGTCGCTGCTCTCCCACTGAGATGCAACATAGTTCCAGCCCTTTTTCTCAAAGAAACTCTTAATTTGTTCAGGACTTTTAAAGTCGCAGGCAACGGCAAACTCCATAAAGGAGAGAGGCTCACCGGACGGTTTCACGATACTCTGTGCAGAGAGTGAAGTACTCATCAGCGTCAATAACGCTGCAAGTAAAAAAACGGATAAAGCGCTCTTTTTCATATTGGTTGGATTTAATTTTCTAAAATATCTTCTGGTGCCGACGGGATGTATGGCCCGTCTTTCACTTCAAAAATCACAGTGCCTTTTGAGAGGACCTCTACGGTGTGAAATGCTCCGGCCGGGATATTCACCCCATAATTACCATCACACGGGTCAAGTATAAAACTCTCAGTCATCTCCCTTTTGTCATTATAGAACATCACCCTTATAGAACCCCTGAGAACAATATAAGTTTCATCTGTATGCCTGTGTCTGTGAACCGGAAGTACTGTCCCCGGCTCCAGAGCGTTCATAAGTCTCTGGGCAGGAGCATCAAGTGACTCATGAATGTTGTAGTTCATCCTCAGTCTGGGTGAGCCCTTTGCACCTTCGGTTACAGTGTCCAGGAGAGCATCGTCTATCTTAAGTATTTTCTTCATCAACCTTAAGTATTATCTTCCCTTGTACATATTGTCATAGTAACTCTGGTAGTCTCCTGAGGTAATCCGCTCCATCCATTCGCGGTTCTCCAGGTACCATTTTACGGTTTTTTCAATGCCCTCTTCGAACTGGAGCGAGGGTGACCACCCGAGCTCCCGGTTGAGTTTGCCGGAGTCAATCGCATAGCGGAGGTCGTGGCCTGCGCGGTCTGTGACGTAGGTGATGAGTGGGAGCGACGCCCCCGAAGGGCGGCCGAGCTGCCTGTCAACAGTCGCTATGAGTACCTTTATGAGGTCAATGTTTTTCCACTCGTTGAAGCCTCCAATATTGTAGGTCTCACCATCTGCACCCTCGTGAAATATCAGGTCAATGGCGCGGGCATGGTCCTCAACAAAGAGCCAGTCACGTACATTCTCACCCTTGCCGTAAACAGGCAGAGGTTTGTTGTTACAAATATTATTGATAAATAGCGGAATCAACTTTTCAGGAAACTGAAACGGGCCGTAGTTATTTGAGCAGTTGGATATCTTCACCGGCATTCCGTATGTATCGTGCCAGGCTCTCACAAAATGGTCGCTTGAGGCCTTTGAAGCCGAATATGGTGAGTGTGGATCATATTTGGTCTCCTCGGTAAAGAAGGTGCCGTCATCCTCAAGTGAACCATAAACCTCGTCGGTAGAGACATGATAAAAGACCTTCCCGTTAAACCCTGCTCTGTTCTTGCCTCCATCACTCCAGTACATCCTCGCCGCCTGAAGCAGAGAGAGGGTACCCATAACATTTGTACGAGCAAAAGAGAATGGGTCAAGAATGGATCGGTCTACATGAGACTCGGCTGCAAGGTGGATAACGCCATCAATTTGGTTTTCAGTCATCACTTTGCTCATGAACTCCACATCGCAAATGTCACCCTTGATAAACCTGTAGTTTGGGCTCCCCTCAACATCTCTGAGGTTCTCAAGGTTTCCCGCGTATGTGAGCAGGTCAAGGTTAAATATATTGTAATGCGGATATTTGTTAACCATCAGCCTCACCAGGTGAGACCCTATAAATCCAGCACCACCGGTTATAAGTATGTTTTTCATAGTAATATAATATCTCTTTTTAATCGACTTTCAATAATCATTTACCAATAATCATCTTCCAGAAACTCTCGTCCTTAAGCGGCTCCAGCCAGTGGCGGATCTCCACCGCAAACGTGCTCTTAATCTTCCCTTTGTCCAATACAGAGTAGGCCGGCCTAACAGCCTTTGTGACAAATTTATCTGATGTTACAGGATTAATTCTGCAGCTGTTTTTTACAATCTCCTTTGCAAAATCGTACCATGAACAAACCCCCTCGTTAGAAAAATGGTAAATCCCGCACAACTCTCTTCTCCTTTTTTCATCTGCTGACTCCCACACAGTCATCACTTTGCAAATAACTGTGGCAAGGTCCCCGGCGTAAGTGGGTGTTCCCACCTGGTCAAAAACTACATCGAGTGAATCGCGTTCGCCAGAGAGGCGGTGAATCGTTTTGACAAAATTAGCTCCATAGCCCGAGTAGAGCCATGAGGTTCTGATTATTATTCCGTTGCAGCCGGATTTCAATACAGCCTCTTCGCCTGCCAGTTTGGTTCTTCCGTAGGCCGATGCAGGTGCTGTAGGGGAGTCCTCCCTGTATGGCCTGTGCCCCGTCCCGTCAAAGACATAATCGGTAGAGATATGGATAAGAAGGGGTCCACCCTTTCCAGACGCTCCGGCTCTCCACACTGCCAGCGCACCTTTTGAAAGATTTTCAGGTGCATCCCTGTTTACTCTCATCGCCGTCTCCTCATCCTCCTCGGCCTTGTCAACAGCAGTATATGCAGCGCAATTTACAATAAGGTCAATTCTATTCTCAAACAGAAACCGTTCAACCTGCTCACTTTTTGTTATATCAAGCTCTTTAACATCGGTATAAAATATATTTGGCCTTTCACCCAGAATTTTTCTGAGTTCACTCCCCAGCTGGCCACCGCTTCCTGTAATTAATATATTTCCTTTTGGTTCCATCTCTATAGGTTTCTGATAAGATCTTAATATAATTTTCTGATAAGATCTAGTATAGTTTTGTATTGAAATCAAACAATTTAGCATCCTTTAAAAGAGGATGATGTTTGTCCTTCTCGCTCAGCAGAATCTCACCAGGCAAAAGTCCCCAGTCGATTCCCAGCTCCGGATCGCTCCACAGAATCGCCGCCTCATCCTGAGGCGAGTAGTAGTTGTCTGTTTTATACTGAACTATAGTATTGTCTTCCAGGACAGAAAACCCGTGTGCAAATCCCCTTGGGATAAATAGCTGCCTTTTGTTCTCAGCAGAGAGCTCAGAAATAACATGCTGCCCAAAAGTGGGAGAGCCTTTTCTGATATCAACAGCAACATCAAGTATCCTGCCTGTCACTACCCGCATCAGTTTAGACTGAGCCACAGGTGGAAGCTGATAATGCAGACCCCTCAGCACACCCCGGTTTGAAAAGGACTCATTCTCCTGAACAAATTCAGTCTCAATAACCTCCTTATAAAACCTATCCTTTAGAAAACACTCCATAAAGTAACCCCTTGAGTCTCCCCTTACAACAGGCTCAATAATTACAACTTCAGGAATCTCTGTTTTTGATATTATCATTTTTAGTTTCTCGGGTATCTTTCTCCCGGCATTTTATTTCTCCCCTGCCATCTTGTCAAGGTACTGGCCGTATTGGTTCTTAATCATCGGTTTTGCAATCTCCCTCAGTTTATCTGCGTCTATCCAGCCGTTGTTAAAGGCAATCTCCTCAAGACAGGCAACCTTTAGACCTGTCCGCTTCTCGATTACCTCAATAAATGTTGATGCCTCTGAGAGTGATTCATGTGTTCCGGTATCCAGCCATGCAAATCCACGGCCAAGAGTCTGCAGTTTCAGCCTCTCCATCTTCAGGAACTCCTGGTTAACAGTGGTAATCTCAAGTTCACCCCTTGCAGATGGTTTAATTGACTTAGCAACCTCAACAACTTTATTTGGGTAAAAGTAGAGCCCGACAACAGCATAATTACTCTTAGGCTCCTTAGGTTTCTCCTCAATTGATAGCACACGCCCCTCCTTGTCAAACTCCGCAACGCCATATCTTTCAGGGTCATTCACCCAGTATCCAAACACCGTTGCCTCATTATCCTCCTCAGCTGCCCTAACAGACTCTTTCAGCATTTTAATGAAGGAGTGGCCATAGAAAATATTATCCCCAAGAACCAGACAAGCAGTGTCATTGCCAATAAATTTTTCACCTATTATAAACGCCTGAGCAAGTCCGTCCGGTGACGGCTGCTCGGCATACTCAAACCTCACACCATAATCACTGCCGTCTCCCATAAGTCTTTTGAACCCCGGCAAATCATCAGGAGTGGAGATAATCAAAATCTCCCTTATCCCGGCCATCATAAGAACAGAGATGGGATAGTAAACCATTGGTTTATCATAAATTGGAAGTAGTTGCTTAGAGATTCCCTTTGTGATGGGATAGAGCCTCGTTCCCGATCCGCCTGCAAGGACAATTCCTTTCATATTAGCGCAGTTTTAATAGTTTGTTATATACTACAAAACTAATGAATTTATTCTCTACCTAAAAGATTATCTGCTTATGTAATAGATTATCTACAAGAGTGTCCAGCAAATCACCATTGTGGTCAATATAATGCTGAGCTGCATTCACAAGCTCCTGAATATTCTTTTCAGTTGCCTTATCCATATCAACATCAGCATTCATAAGCAGAGGTTCAATCCTGTAGTAGTTCTCAGGACACCCCACCGTCTTACACATCTGCCTTACCTGATAGTCCACAGTCTCGGCAACAGATGACAACATAATATCTAAAATTGGACTCAGCCAGCCGATATATCCAAACCTCCTCACCCTCTCGTAAGGGTAGGAGCGGTCGGCCTTACCTGTCCCTGCCGACACCATCATAAAATTTTTCATCGACTCATCTGGCCACAACTTGATTGCCTCCACCAGTGCACACATTGATGGATTGTTTGCATAAATACCACCATCCACAAGGTTCCTGAACGGGATGTTGTCCGCAGATACCCCCTCGGCCTTTAAATTTTCAGAACTCTTAGGGTAGACCTTGGCAGGCTTGAAGTATGTGGGTGCTGCCGATGTGGCGCGGACAATATCGCATAGTTTATAGTCTGCCATACTGCCATATTTTCCAGTGTCACTCTTAGTAAACAGCAGCGCCTTTCTTGATGTCATTTCGTAAGAAGTAATAAGACAGTCTTTTGCAACTTCAGAGATGGTTGCATCCCCTAAAATTCTCTTTGCAAAGTCATACAGGGCATCCTCTTTGTATCTACTTGAAAAGAGTCCAAATCCCGATGTTAGCTTATAGGCAAAGCTTTTGTGAAAAAGTTTAGGTCCCAGCTCTCTGTAAAATTCAAGGATTTGAGCTCCGGTATAACGTTTGGGAGAGAGATATAAAATTGCAAGAATACCACCCGTTGAGGTACCTGCAAGGAGGTCAAAACAGTCAGCCAGTCTCAGTTCACGATTTTGTGACGAGACTCTCAGCCGCTCCTCAAGATTAGCAAGGATAGCTGCAGGAATAACGCCGCGAATTCCGCCTCCGTCAATGGTAAGTATTTTTTTCATCTATATTCACATAGATAATATTTATCAAAATATCTTAATCCAAATGTAACAAAAAATGATTAACTTAGCGAGGTAATTCATGCTGAATACGCTTGATTACTAACTGAAAAAGAATATTAACAATAAAAACAAACAATATGAAATTCAATAAAAAAGTAGAGGAGATCCTCAATAAACAGGTAAACGCAGAATTCTGGTCTGCATTCATGTATCTTTCAATGTCTGCTTGGTTTGAAAACCAAGGCCTTAAAGGCATGGCAAACTGGATGAAAGTTCAGTACCTCGAAGAGACATCACACGCAATGAAGATTTACGACTTCATCATCAGCCGCGGAGGCAAAGCTCAGCTAGCAGCCCTTGACGCAGTCCCTACAGAATGGAAAGGCATCACCGAGATCTTTGAAGAGACCTACAAACACGAGTGCAAAGTGACCGAAATGATTCACAACTGCTACAACGTAGCATCAGCTGAAAAAGACCACGCCACCACAAACATGCTTCAGTGGTTCATCGACGAACAAGTTGAAGAGGAGCAAAACGTACTCGAAATCCTAGACCAGCTCAAACTCATCGGCGACAAAGGACAGGGCATCTTCATGCTCAACAAAGAACTAGCCGGCCGCGTATTCGTTGACGCAACACAAACCGCCTAACCACCTGTCTTCCAAATCGCGTAAATTCGTGTATTTTAAATAGTCCAGGCTACCCGGAAACGGGTGGCCTTTTTTTGTGTGCAGTCTGCGCACAGGCGTGGGTGGGACGAACCTCCATGGGGTTGAGTTCTAAGGTGTTACAAAACATAAAACTTTCATTATCAGCAAATTGCGATTTATAATTACCTCATTAGGAGTTCGATGGAGGTTTGTCCCACCCAACACCGCAACCTCCGGAAACAGATGTCCGGCCAAAGGCCGTATAAACTGCGCAGCACCTTTAAAATCTGCGGTAGGCGATGTGTATCCGCAAATCAGCACGATTCAAACTCTACCTGCGCTGCTGTAACAATCAGATTAAGAGATAAATAACACTTTACCCCTGGGATCATCCCAGGGGTAAAGTGTCAAAACGCAGATAGTTAGCAAGTTACAGCTGCCTGGGTGTCAGAAACACCCAACTTTATTTAAGTGGTGCTTCGCCGTTGATACGGCCTGTGGCCAGAATTTATATGGTGCTTTGCCGTGTTAAGCCGTTCGGCAGAGAGATTTGTTCCTGCCTGAGCACAGAAATGGCCAGTCTGATCACAGGCGTGGGTGGGACGAACCTCCATGGGGTTGAATTCTAAGGTGTTGCAAAACGTAAAACTTTCATTATCAGCAAATTGCGATTTGTAATTACCTCATTAGGAGTTCGATGGAGGTTTGTCCCACCCAACACCGCAATGCGCCTCGCACCCAACACCGCAATGCACCTCTAACGCACGCCGCTAGTCTACACCACCGCCTTGATTTTCGCCGGAATCTCAGCGGGTTCGTTGACGACGGTGACGCCGGCGGCCTCGAGGGCGGCGATTTTTTCTTTGGCGGAGCCGGTGCCGCTGGAGATGATGGCTCCGGCGTGGCCCATGCGTTTGTCGGCAGGGGCGGTTTGGCCGGCAATAAAGGAGAAGACCGGTTTTGTTATGTGCTCCTTGATAAAGGCGGCGGCACGCTCTTCGGCATCACCACCTATCTCGCCTATCATGACAATGGAGTCGGTATCTGGATCTCCCTGAAACATTTGAA
>JAVEZD010000012.1:24135-31499 GCA_034003165.1 Bacteroidales bacterium
ATAAAGGAGAAGACCGGTTTTGTTATGTGCTCCTTGATAAAGGCGGCGGCACGCTCTTCGGCATCACCACCTATCTCGCCTATCATGACAATGGAGTCGGTATCTGGATCTCCCTGAAACATTTGAAGGAGGTCGATAAAGTAGAGTCCGGCTACGGGGTCTCCGCCGATTCCCACGGCTGTGGACTGACCGATCCCTGCCCGGGTTAAGTTATAGACAACTTCGTATGTGAGGGTTCCGCTCCTGGAGATGACACCTGTTCTACCTGGTGTGAAGATGTTGCCGGGCATGATACCCACAAGAGATTTTCCGGGAGAGATTAGTCCGGGGCAGTTGGGGCCGATAATCCTTGCTCCCAGGGCTGTGGCATAGTGCCGGGCAGCAATGAAATCAAGGGTCGGTACCCCTTCGGTAATAACAATTATTAGTTTTATTCCCCCGTCGGCCGCCTCCATAACGGCATCCTTCACAAACGGGGCGGGAACAAATATTATGGTAGTGTCTGCGCCGGTCTCCCGTACGGTCTCCGCAACAGTGTTGAATACATTAAATCCGTCGTGAATGGTTCCGCCTTTTCCTGGAGAGGTACCGCCCACAATGCGTGTCCCGTAATCCCTCATCTTTGATGCATGAAAACCGCCATCCCTGCCGGTAATCCCTTGCACCATGACCTTGCTGCTTTTATCTAATAGTATACTCATTTGTAAATGCTTCTAAATATTAATAAACGTTTAAAATCGTTTAAGGGCAGGTACGCCCGTTTAAACAAGAGCCACAGCTTTCTGAATTGCTTCGCCCATGGTCTCTGCCGAGTGGAACGGAGTCCCCTCAAGCATTGCGCGCCCCTCTTTTTCGTTGGTTCCTGTGAGGCGGATGACAATAGGAATGTCGGTTTTGATTTCGTTAAAGGCGGTGATGAGCCCGCGGGCAACATCGTCACATCTTGTTATACCGCCGAATATATTTATCAGCACCACCTTTACCTCTTTGTCCGAGAGGAGCAGCTTCATCGCCTCTATAACCTTGCGCGGGTTTGAGCTACCGCCGATGTCAAGGAAGTTTGCAGGTTTTCCGCCGTAAAGTTTTATAAGGTCCATTGTAGCCATTGCAAGACCTGCACCATTTACCATACAGCCGATCTCTCCGCCCAGGTGTACAAAGCTGAACCCGTTTGCCTTCGCCTCAAGCTCCCTCTTCTCCTCCTCGTCGGGCTCAAAAAGAGACTCAATTTCCGGCTGACGGAAAAGTGCATTATCATCAAAATTCAGTTTAGCATCAAGGGCAATTAACCGGCCATCTTTAGTAACCACAAGAGGATTCACCTCCACAAGAGAGGCATCAGTGGCAACCATAAGTTTGTAAAGGTTTTGAATCATATCCTTCCCCTGCATTACAAGCTTCCAGTCATCAAACAACATGGACGCAGCCTTCTTGGCAAGAAAATCGGGAATACCCACAAACGGGAAAATAGGAATTTTGTGAATTTTATCAGGCGTTTTGGCTGCAACCTCCTCAATCTCAACGCCCCCCTCACGGCTGAGTATCATCACCACACTCTTGGCATTCCTGTCAACCGCAAAACTGAAATAGTACTCTGCAGCAATATCCACCGCCTCAGCCACCATAACCCTGTCAACAACAAGCCCCTTAATCTCCATTCCCAGGATGGACTTAGCTGCTGCAGCAATCTCAGCGGCACTGCTTCCCAACTTTATACCGCCGGCCTTTCCCCGGCCACCGGTGAGGACCTGAGCCTTTACAACGGCCCTCTCAAGCCCCAGCTCCTTATAAGCAGAGAGCACCTCTTCAGCGCTTCTGCACACCACGCCCTTTGCAGTGGGAATACCCATTTTGTCAAAGAGCTCCTTACCTTGATATTCGTGAATCTTCATAAGCTTCTATTTGCCTATAAAGATAGTATAATTTCTGAATTATTAAGACTTTGAGAACTCTCTTATTTGAGGCATAAAGCCGGAAATCACACCTATCAGCACCAGCATAATACCGCCTATTATAAATGCATTAGTTACACCGATTGAGTCGGCAATAAACCCGGTTGCCATAAGAGAAAACATAGCCGGAATCATAATGAGACTATTGTGAATGGAGAAGATTCTCCCGAGCACAGAGCTGTCAAGAGAGCTTTGCAACACAACAGAAAAGGCCCCCCAGAAGATAGCTCCTGCTATACCACCTATAAATGTGAAGATTACAAAATAGTGATACCCCTCCGCAGGCAGAAATCCGGAGAGGGCAAAAGTTGCCCCCAGTATAATATACATCGCATTAATGAGCATGACCTTGTTGAACTTAAATCGCTCCAGACTCATAAGTCCTCCCCCGGCAAGCATTCCCACACCCCACGAGACCTCAACAACACTCATCATATATGTGTCTCCCACAAAATGGTCAAGAGTCATCAACGGAAAAAGAGTAGAGACCGGCACCATAGCAAGGCTTGCAAAAACAGTGAAGATAAACATCCACATCAGCCCCGGCCTGAGCCTTATCTCGTGCATCGCAACCCCCATCTCCCGGAAAAAACGCTTAATCTCCTCCCTCTCCTTATGCACCTCGCCGCTCTTTTCAGGATTTGGAATCTTCACAAAGAGCAATGATGCACTGGCAACAGCAGCACCAAACACATCAAAAAGAAGAACCCAAACAATATTTAAATTAGCCACAAAAAGAGCCGCAAGGGCAGGTGCTGCAATTGTGCTCATTGAAAAAATCATATTATTGACTCCGGCCACCTTCATCAGCTTATCTTTAGGGGCCAGCAGCGGGATGGAGGCCTCTAGGGCTGGCATATGGAAGGAGCTGCCGATAGACCTGAGAGCAAGCAGAGCATAGAGAATCCCCACGCTCACCTCCCCGTGCCCCATCTGAAAAATCCCCGCCATCACAAGAGTCATAAGAGCAATGTAGAGGTCCGCAATTATCATAGTTCTCTTCCTGTTCCACCTGTCCACAAGTACACCGGTAAAAAGGCCCAGGACAAGTTGCGGAAGAAGAGATGCAATTGTAGCAAAAGCGAGCACCTCTGCCGAGCCGGTTTTAATGCTAAGCCAGAAGATAACAGCAAAGCTTACCATGCTGCTGCTCAGGGTAGAAAAAAGTTGCCCCGTCCAGATAAATGCAAAGGTTTTTCTCCAGCTCTTTTCGCTTTTCTCCATTACTCAATTTTTTTGCGTCCGCTAAGATAGCAAATAACTATTTTGGAACCATTTTTGCATTAATTATGGCGACATAAAACGACTCCACATGAATAAAGAGCTTAGATCGCTGGGATTCTTCGAAAACACCAGACACAACTCAAAAGAGTATATACATCAATACATAAAACTCAGACTCGAGGCCCTGGGCCTTGTAGAGGGAGATTTTGAAGACGAAGGGGAAGACGGATTTCTTGACCTGGCAAAATCCCTTATCATAAACTACAGGGAGAGAGAGAGACAGTTCAAGAACTACCTCTGCCCTGCAGATCAGAGGATACAGGACTTTATAAACGGATATTTCAAAGGGGCAGGAGCTCCCGAGATAAAAGTCCCCTCCTTTACCTTCACTCTTGATTTTTATGGTATTGCAAGAGAGCTGTCAATCCCTGAAAAGAGAGACGAATACTCATCGGATTACCTGACATCATACAGAGTAAAGCAGGGAATTCTCCACAACCCCCGCAACGACAGGCGCACCACAAAAGGGGTTTTCCACATTGCCGAGGGTGGACTTCCAATCCCAGACGACAAAAAGGCAGTTCCTCTAAAGACCGCTGCGATACTTCTTCAGAAGGCAACAGTTATTGAAGGCGATATATTCAACGTCCCATTTACAGAGGATTGCAACAAAAAGGCTCAGATTTTTGTATCACTGCTTCTCAGACCTAAAGTAAGTCCGGAGGTAACCGGGATCTCCCCAAGAAAGAGAATGGAGGTAAGATTCTTCGCACCGGGTTCACTGGTGTCAAACCTTGACTTTGTAGAGTCAATCTTTGGAAACGGAGGCTCACCATATCACATCTCAAACGACGCAGGGCTGGACTACGAAAACTGGAGCGGCCACACCGGATGCATTATCCTGGCACCACAACTTACAAAGCTCACCAAAAAAGAGGTGGGCCTTCCTAACATCTCAAAAGCAACTGAGAGGCAGAAGAGAGACGGAATGTGCTGGACAAAGGAGGACGAACTATACAACGACGGGTCGGCCTTTAAACTGACCATGCGCACAGACGAGGGGGTAATTGTTACGGTTATTGCCGATAACTACTTTGGGTACTCAAAGAAGGAGATAAAGACCTTCATCTCCTATGCCGCTAACCTTATGGGTAATGCCGAGGAGGAGCACGCAGGAGGTGCGCTGATTTTTCCATCATACAACCAGGGCGAGGGGCAAATTACTAAAGCCGAGAACTTTAACAAGACTCTAGAGGACACAGCAAAGCTATTTCCGGAAAAAATTGATATGAAGCCGGAGGGTTACGGTGTTGACAAAAACTATCCGGATATATTTTACATTCCGGAATTATCTCGCTTTGATATAAAATCACAGCGGGTTTCATGGAAGAGAGGTAAAACAGGCGAGGAGAGCATAAAACTTCTTCCAAATAAAACATACATTCTCCCTAACGGCCACAAATACCGTATGGAGAAGGCAGCAGGCACACTCAATTATCGTCTGGTAGAGACAAATGCTGAGGGTGTTTTCATACACAAACCATGTACGGTTTCAGGAGGCGGAAAATCGGAAATATCAAAATCCATTGAGGACTCAATTATATCGGGCTCATTCTTTATAAAGGATTTCGAGAGCGACTTCAGACTGGTAGAGGAGATAATCAATTATAATTACTTCTCTCGCTTTAAGGACCCTTCAAAAGGGAAAAAGATAAGCCGAAGCTTCCTCAGCAGCAAGCGCTCAATGGGGTCGGCAATAAAGATGCTCACCCCTTCCCACGAGTTTACTGAAGAGTACAACACATGGCTTGAGTCAATTCCACAATATATAAAAGGTATTGCATTTATTGTCAAAAGGTTCTACAGAGAAGAGTGGGGCAGCGACTGGAGAAGCCACTTCTCGGTGGACATTCTAAACGGACAGCCGGGCAACGAACTAAAATATCAGAACAAAAAGATAGCAGCAAGATACCTGCGCGTAGGTTACGACGACAAAGGTGCATGGCGCACATTCAAACTTCGTCAGGATTACGTACATGCAGACAAAATTCAGATGGAGGACGATATTACAGCCTCTACAGTTGTTCCCGCAAGCTCGCTCAGCAACCTCAACCCGCTTGTAACAAACAAGAGCGTTAAGATTCTGGAAAACTGCGAAAACCGTTTCTTCCAGCGTCCGGATGAGGCAATAAACAGGGGATTTGATAAAAAGGCCGAGTCTGACCTTGCATCTCCTTGCACATTTATCTCAAACTTCCAGCCCCTCACAACCGAGGATGCAAAGGAGATGGTTGAGGATGTGATTAATTTTGACCTCTACACAGACCCTATGAGAAACCTCATAACAGAGGTAGCAGAGGCTCCGGGCAAACAATATTTTGTATCCTCATCAAACCCAAGAATTGTCGACGGAAAACCATCCAAAAATGTCCGTTACCTGCAGACAAGGGATGATATTATTGATCCAAGGACAAAATACATCGCAGAAACAGGTATCAGGATAGCAAGGAGCATCACAATAGATAAACCTGTCTATGTACCGGTGAATGCTGTTTTGCCAGGTAGAAGAAACAATCCCGCAGAGAAGGGTATTCGCCCGCTGGCAGTATACAATCCGCTTCACTACCAGGAGCTGCCTGAACTATTTATGGACTTTGTATGCTCACTTACCGGCAAATCACCATCAACAACAGGTGCCGGTTCAGAAGGTGCGCTCACAAAAGCTCCGTTCAACGCCCTGCTTCCTATTATTGACCTCAACAACGCCCTGGTCTCATTCATACTTACCGGCTACAACGGATTTACCACACCCGCAGGCTACATCGGCCACCGCTACAGAGTAGACCACGACCTCAGCCTCCTTATGCCTGAGCTATGGGCACGCCTCCATCCATTTGAAAAAGATCCGGCAAGGATGATTGCCGACGGAGAACTTGAGAAGATAGAGGACTTTGAATACGAAGGAAAAACAATACCGGCATCAATCTTAGGATACCGCATAACCGATAAGTTCGTCAACGGTTTCTTTGGCCGGGTATTTGAAAACCCTAACGTCATCTTCCCGGATGATATGCTCAAACCGGAGTTCCAGTCAATGGAGCAATTTGCCGACGGAGTTCTTAACATAGTTGAGTCACAACAAAAGGTTGCAGAATCATACTTCCGCGACGGAAGCATAGACTCGGCCTGCCCTCCGCTAAAAGCACTGTTGCATATAATGGCATACGGAGAATTCGAAGGCAAAGGACTTACCTCCCCGGACATCCGCAAAATGTTCACCTACGAATACCTCGTTGAGAGTGACTGGTACAAATCCCGGATCATGCTCAAACAGCAGACAGACATCGCCCAGATGGCCGAACGCATCCGCTACATTGAGAAGATTCTCAGGGAAGACAAAAACCTCACCTCAGAGATGGTCGAAGACCTCACCCAACGCCTCGAAGGCGCCAAGAGCACCCACGACTACCTCTGCTCATACGACTACGCCAAATTCCTCTACGGGACAATAGGCCGAGACAACATCAGGAGGCACTAGACGATTTTCGGGCGGCTGTAACTCGCTTATTATGTTTGCTTTAACACTTTATCTGACGGGTCACCCCTCGGATAAAGTGTTATTTCTTTCTTAGACTGTCTGTTACAGCCATGCGGGTTCACATCTCCCTCCGCTGATTTATATGGTGCTGCGCAGTTTATACTGCCTGCGGCCGGATATGTTGTTTCAGACCTTGCTGGTTTGGGTGGGACGAACCTCCACTGAGTTCATTTTAAGCACATTGCAAAACATAAATTACTGATATTCAAAGAATTGTATTTTCAAACGCCTTGAAATCCAACCCCATAGACGTTCGTCCCACCCACGCCTGTGGACTCATATCGCTCACCCACGCTTGTGGACTAAGATCGCTTACCCACAATTGTTTGCCTATTATTTTAACAACGAATTGAGCTCGTCCTGGAGTTTGTGGAGCTTGGATAGGGGGAGCATTAGTTCATCAAGGATTTGTGGGTTTTCCTGAAGTTGGCGGCATATGACGATTCCGCGATTCATCAGTAGTTCTTTCTGGGCACGGGTTATGGTGGAGAGGGCGGTGATGGGGAAGATTTTTTCACGGTCGATTATCTCTCGAAGGCTGCCGCCCCTGGGGTAGTCCCAGCTAAGCAGTTTGAGACCCGCGTATTCAC